>JAYTLP010000326.1:0-9983 GCA_043729375.1 Myxococcales bacterium | reverse complement strand
CTGCCGCCGTGCGTGTGCCCGGCGCAGATTATCTCCTCGATTACACCGGGACGCCCCGTTGAAGCTCTTCGGCATCGCCCTGGCCTTCGCTCTGGCGTGCGTGCTCTCCGTCGCGCATGCGCAGCACGCCATGGGAGCACGCGAGCTGTACGAGCGCGGCATCGCGCACTACAAGATTGGCGAGTTCGAGCAGGCCATCGTCGACTTCAAGGCGGCCTATGCCATCGAGCCCTCCGGCGTGCTGTTGTTCAATCTGGCGCAGGCACACCGCCAGCTCGGGGATGGAAAGCGCGCGCTGTTCTTCTACCGGGAGTTCATCCGCCAGGCACCACCGTCCGACGCGCGGACGGACGCCGAGCACATGGTGGCCGAGCTCGAGGCGCCGCCGGAGCCGACGCCGCCTCCCGTGCGCCACACGCCGCCAGCTCATGCGGTCGAGACCGCGGGTGCTCCCGTGGTCGTCTCGACCCGTGGGCGCGAGCACGAAAGCGGTCACGGCCTCGACCGGCGCGGCGCGATCACGCTCGTCGCCACGACTGCGGCGGTGGGCACCACCCTGGTGCTCGTGGGGGCTGGCCTCTCCGTTCATGCCGAGAGCGTGGCCGACTCTCTCGAGCATCTTCCCCAGGGTACCGTCTTCGACAGGACGTATCGCGCCCGCTACGACGAGGGTCGCGCCTCCACCGACGCTGCCACCGCGATGTACGTCATCGGCGGCAGCGCGATCGCAGCAAGCATCATCTCGGCGGTGATCTGCCGTCGAGTGCTCTCACGACAGACTCGATACGCAGCAGCAGGAGATTTCTCATGGCACTTCTGAGGTGGTTCCCCCTTCTCATGCTGGCTGGGTGCTACGCGCCGAAGCTGGACGGTAAGTTCGCGTGCGGCGTCGATGGCTCCTGTCCATCGGGCCTGTCGTGCGTCGTGGGCGTGTGCCGCGATTCCACCGACGGTGGAACACTTGCCGACGCCGCGACGGTGAACAACGCCGCGCCGGCCGATGCTGCCACGCCCACCGACTTCGCGATCAACGACAACGGTGGCAAGAAGGACGGCGGCAAGGGGAACGGCGACTGGGAGACGAAGAGCGACGCGATGGCTACGCCGAAGACGGACGCGAGCACCGTGTGCCAACCGGCCGCCTGCGGAGCGGGTGTCTGCGGTGAGCTCGCCGACGGCTGCGGTGGCAGCATCGACTGCGGCGACTGCCAGGGCGGGCAGGTCTGCGGCTCGACGACCGCCAGCGTGTGTGGCCCCGCGCCGGCGTGCACGTCGGCGACCACGTGCAACGGTCAGAAAGCGCACTGCGGCACGGTCCCCGACGGCTGCGGTGGCATTATCGATTGTGGAACGTGCCCGAATGGCAAGCCTTGCGGAGAAAAGAAGCCGAACAGCTGTGGCTGACCCGCAACCTTGACCCCGTCGGAGGGGCCCCCTACTCTCCTCCCGACATGTCCGAAGACCTCGACGCGCTCGCCGACCTCATCGCCAGCCGCGTCCGTGCGCGAATGCACGGCACCGCGCTTCCCGTGATCGCCCGGGAGGGAATCGGCGAGTCCGCCAGCCGCCCCCTTCGCGAGACGGAGTGCAACGAGGAGCCGACCGCCGAGAACTGCAACGGCTGCGGCATGTGCGCGTCGCGCCGACCCTGGAGCGTGCGGGCCATCGCGAGCGAGGGCGCCTGTCGTGTCGGTGCCGGCGTCGACGTGGGCAAGGTGGACGTTCGCATGGCCGGCATGATCGACCACACGCTGCTCAAGGCGGACGCCACGACAGCCGACGTGAAGAAGCTCTGCGAAGAGGCGCGCAAGTTCTGTTTCGCGTCGGTGTGCGTGAACTCGACCAACGTCGGCAAGGCACGCGCGTTCCTCGACGGCTCCGGCGTGATGGTCTGCGCCGTAGTCGGCTTCCCGCTCGGCGCCATGGCCCCGACGGCAAAAGCCTTCGAGGCACGCGAGGCCGTAAGGCAGGGCGCTTCCGAGATCGACATGGTCATCAACCTGGGCGCGCTCAAGAGCCGCGACTACCAGCTCGTCGAGGACGACATCCGCAAGGTCGTGCAGGCGTCGCGCCCCGCGAAGGTGAAGGTCATCCTCGAGACGGGCTCGCTCAACCAGGAGGAGAAGATCATCGGCATCACGCTCTCGAAGATCGCGGGTGCAGCCTTCGTGAAGACATCGACGGGCTTCGGTCCGGGCGGCGCGACCGTGGAAGACATCGCGCTCATGCGCCGCCTCGTCGGCGACGAGATGGGCGTCAAGGCCTCCGGCGGCGTGCGCACGGCGGAGGATGCCGCGAAAATGCAGCAGGCTGGCGCCAGCCGCATCGGCGCGTCCGCGTCGGTGTCGATCATCGGCGCGGCAGACGCCAAGACGCAGGCGAAGGGGTACTGAACGTGGCTGCGAAGATCGACCGTGTCCTCCTCGTCGTCCTCGACAGCTGCGGCTGCGGCGAGCTACCCGACGCAAAGAAGTACGGCGACGAGGGCGCGAACACGCTCGGGAACATGTCCATGAAGGTCGGCGGCATGACGCTGCCCAACCTCATGGCGTACGGTCTCGGCCACCTCACGACGATTCTCGGGGTGCCGCCCGTCGCTGCCCCGAAGGGTGCCTTCGGCAAGATGAAGGAGGCATCCGCCGGCAAGGACACCACCACGGGCCACTGGGAGATGGCGGGCCTGCAGGTGGACAAGGCCTTTCCGACGTACCCGGATGGCTTCCCGGCGCCGATGATGGCGGCGTTCAGCAAGGAGATCGGCCGCGGCATCCTCGGCAATGTGCCGGCGTCCGGGACCACGATCCTCGACGAGCTCGCAGACGAGCACGTGCGCACGGGCGCCGTCATCGTCTACACGTCCGGCGACAGCGTGTTCCAGATCGCCGCCCACGAGGACGTGATTCCCGTCGATGAGCTGTACCGCATCTGCGAGATCGCGCGGCGCTACTGCGATGCGCTCCCGATCGCGCGTGTCATCGCGCGACCGTTCGTCGGCACGCCCGGTGCCTGGAAGCGCACGTACAACCGTCGCGACTTCTCGATGCCGCCTGCCGAGCCCACGGTGCTCGACGCCATCGTAAAGGCGGGCCTACCGGTGGTCGGCATCGGCAAGATCTGGGACATCTTCGCGGGCCAGGGCGTCACCGAGAACATCCACTCCGAGGGCAACCGCGACGGGCTCGAGCAGACGCTCGCGGCCATGGACCGCACGCCCAAGGGGCTCGTGTTCCTGAATCTCGTCGACTTCGACATGCTTTACGGCCACAGGCGCGACCCCGAGGGCTACTACCGGGCCCTGCAGGAGTTCGACGAGTATCTGCCGAAGCTCGTGGCGAAGCTCGGCCCCAACGACCTCATGCTCATCACCGCCGACCACGGCAATGACCCGACCTACCGCGGCACCGATCACACCCGCGAGTACGTGCCGATCCTCGCCATCGATTGTGGCAGGAAAGGCAGCGCGATCTCGACGGCCGGTCGTGACCTCGGCACGCGCCTCGGCTTCTACGACATCGGGCAGACGATGGCCGACGCCTTCGGCCTCGCACCCTGGCCGCGGGGCCAGAGCATCCTACCTTCGCTCTCGGCCCGCGCTTGATCGTCGAGACCATCCGCAAGAAGCGCGACGGTCACTCGCTCTCGGCCGACGAGATCCGCACCTTCGTCAGCGACTACTCGGCCGACCGGCTGCCCGACTACCAGGCAGCAGCGCTGCTCATGGCGATCTTCTGCCGCGGACTCGACGGCGGGGAGCTCGCCGCGCTGACGGATGCGATGCTGCACTCTGGCGACGTGCTCGACTTCTCGTCGCTGCCCGCTGCAAAGGTCGACAAGCATTCGACCGGCGGCGTCGGTGACAAGATCTCGATCCACCTCGCGCCCGCGGTCGCGGCGTGCGGGCTCTACGTCCCCATGATCTCGGGTCGCGGGCTCGGCCACACCGGCGGCACGCTCGACAAGCTGGAGGCCATCCCGGGGTTCCGCATCGACCTCGACGAGCGGGAGTTCGCACGCGTGCTCGGCGCCTGCGGCATGTCGCTCATCGGGCAGACCGAGAGGCTAGCGCCCGCCGACAAGCGTCTGTACGCCCTGCGCGACGTCACGGGGACCGTCGAGTCCATCCCGCTCATCTCCGCATCCATCATGTCGAAGAAGCTCGCCGAGGGCATCGACGGCCTCGTCCTCGACATCAAGGTCGGGCGCGGCGCCTTCATGAAGACGAAGGCGCAGGCACGCGAGCTCGCCGAGACGATGATCGACATCGGGCGCCGCGCCGGCAAGCGCGTGTCCGCGATCCTCACCGACATGGACCAGCCGCTCGGGCGCTGGGTCGGCAACTGGGTGGAGGTCGAGGAGTCGCTGGACGTCCTCGCCGGGCGCGGCGAGCCTGACCTCGTCGAGCTCACGCTCGCGCTCGGCAGCGAGATGCTGCGGCTCGGTGGCCTCACGGACGACGACGCGAATGCGCGCGCGCGCATCGCCGCGACGCTCGCGGACGGTTCCGCGCTGGAACGCTTCACGAGGTGCGTGCAGCTCCAGGGTGGCGCGCTGCCGGCGTCGATGCACGAGCTCCGTGTGAGCGAGGGGTTCGACGTGGTTGCGCCATCGGCGGGCTTCGTCGCGGAGATCGACGCGGAGGCCGTCGGGCTCGCGTGCATCGCGCTCGGGGGCGGTCGCCTGAAAAAAGAAGACCCGATCGATCCCGCTCAGTGGATCCACGTCACGAAGAAGCGCGGCGAGCGCGTCGAGAAGGGCGAGCCCCTGTGCCGCTACTCGCGCGTGAGCGATGGGCACGCCGCGCGCGTGGGCCACAGCGTCGAGGCGATCACCGCCGACGTGCAGCGCCGGCTCGCAGCGGCATGGACTCTCTCCAGCACCGCCCCCGCACCGCGTCCGCTGGTGCTCGAGGTCATCCGATGAACGAACGCAACGAGCTTCAGCAGGCCACTCGCGCCATCCACGAGGCCATCCCGAAGTTCGAGGCGCGCCTCGGCGTGATCTTGGGTTCGGGGCTCGGCGCATGGGCCGACCGCCTCACCGACCCTGTCACGGTGCCGTACGACCGCATCCCCGGCATCCCGACCTCGACGGTCGTCGGCCATGCGGGGCGGCTCGTGTATGGCCGGTCCGGCGGCATACCGGTCGTTGCGCTCCAGGGTCGAGTGCACACGTACGAGGGTCACGACCTCGCGCGGGCCGCGTTCCCTGCGCGCGTGCTGTGTGCGCTCGGCGTCGACGCACTCATCATCACCAACGCCGCGGGCGGCATCGATCCCTCGCTCACGCCCGGGCAGATCGTCGTCATCTCCGATCATCTCAACCTCCTGGGCGGCTCACCGCTGCGCGGCCACAACGACGATGCGGTGGGGCCTCGGTTCCCCGACATGACGGGCGCGTACAGCCCGCGCCTCCGCAAGCTCGCGCTGGACGCGGGTGCGCAGGTCGGCATGAAGCTGCGCGAGGGCATCTACGCGGCGCTACCCGGTCCGCAGTACGAGACGCCCGCCGAGGTGCGCATGATCCGCGGGCTCGGCGCCGACCTCGTCGGGATGTCCACGGTCCCGGAAACCATCGTGGCCCGCCACATGGGCAAGGAGGTGCTCGGCCTGTCGTGCGTCACCAACCTCGCGGCCGGCGTCACGGGCGCGGCCCTCTCGCACGCCGAGGTCACGGAGACGGCGAACGCCGTGAGCGCGCAGTTCATGGCACTGCTCGACGCGATCGTACGAGGCAGCGATGCGCTGCTCGGCAAGTCATGAGCACCAAGAAGAAGCGGTCCGCGGCCAAGCCCAAGCCCGATCTCATGGCCGCGCTCGTCGAGGCGGCACATCAGATCCGCGAGCGAGCCTACGCGCCGTACTCGCGCTACCACGTGGGCTCGGCGGTGCTCGCCGACAACGGCAAGATCTATCGCGGCGCCAACGTCGAAAATGCGTCGTACGGCCTGTCCATCTGCGCCGAGCGCAACGCCATCTCGGCCGCCATCCTCGACGGCGCACGCCGCATCGTCGCGTGCGCGGTCGTCACCGCGTCCGACCCACCCGCAGCGCCGTGCGGCATGTGCCGCCAGACGCTCGCCGAGTTCGCGCCGCGTGATGGCGAGCTCCCGATAGCGCTGGTGAATGGCGACGGCAAGCGCAGGGACACCACGCTCGGTGCGGTGCTGCCGCTCGCCTTCCTGCCGGAGGACCTCGAGTGAGCTCGTTCGTCCTGCGTGGCGGGACCTTGCTCACCGTCGACGGCCAGCGACGCGTGATCCGTGGCGACCTCTTCGTCGAGCACGGTCGTATCGCCCAGCTCGGCGACGTCTCCGTTGCGGCCGGTGTCCGGGTGATCGACGTGTCGGGCTGCGTGGTCATGCCCGGCTTCGTGCAGGCGCACACACACCTTTGCCAGACCCTGTGCCGGGGCGCGGCCGACGACCTGCCGCTTCTGGCCTGGCTCAAGGAGCGGATTTGGCCGTACGAGGCGTCGCTCGACGAGGCCGCCATGCGCGCCTCCGCGCGGCTCGCCATCGCCGAGCTCCTCCTGTCCGGCACCACCAGCATCCTGGACATGGGGACCGTGCACGAGACGGACGCGCTCGCCGACGAGCTGGCACGCAGTGGGCTGCGTGCCACGCTCGGCAAGGCGATGATGGACACCGGCGAGGGCGTGCCGGCCCGCCTCCGCGAGACCACGCTCGCGTCGCTACGTGAGTCCGACGCGCTTGCCGCGCGCTGGAGCGGTCACGCCGATGATCGTCTCCGCTACGCCTACGCCCCCCGCTTCGTGCTGTCATGCACGGAGGCGCTCCTGCGCGAGGTCGCCGCGCGCGTTGCCGAGGGCGCACGACTGCACACGCACGCCTCCGAGCAGCTGGCCGAGTGCGAGCTCGTACGCGAGCTGCGCGGCCAGGACAACATCTCGTACTTCGACTCGCTCGGGCTCGTCGGAGACCGCTCCGCGCTGGCGCACTGCGTCCACCCGACCGCCGCCGAGCGCACGCTGCTCGCTCGCTCGGGCGCGCACGTCGTGCACTGCCCATCATCGAACCTCAAGCTCGGCTCCGGCATCGCGCCGATCCCCGAGATGCTCGCCGATGGCGTCAACGTGGCGCTAGGTGCCGATGGTGCGCCGTGCAACAACAATCTCGACGGGTTCCTCGAGCTGCGGCTCGCTGCGCTCCTGCACAAGCACCGCGCGGGGATCCACGCGCTGCCCGCCGCTCAGGCGCTGGAGCTCGCCACGATGGGAGGTGCGCGGGCCATCGGGCGTGCGCACGAGGTAGGCTCGCTCGAGGTGGGCAAGCGCGCGGACGTGGTCGTGGTGGATCTCGTCAGCCCGCACGTCGTGCCGAGCCCCGACCCCGTCTCGGCGGTGGTGTATGCCGCTCAGAGCCGCGACGTGAGGCACGTGTTCGTCGACGGTCGTCACCTCGTCGATGGGGGCGTGCTCACGGAAGCGACCGGGCTCGAGCGCTCCCGCGTGGTCGCCGACGCTTCCACGCACGCGCGCCGCATCGCCGCCCGTTGAACGAGGCGCGGCGCGCCCTCCACGCATCGTACGGCCGCACGTATTTGCCGATCGCGGGGAATCCTCCGCCGCTGTAGGGTGACTCCGTTTTCACCCAGACCAGTCGCAGGAGGAGCTTCATGATCATCGCAGAGCGCAGCGCACGGCCCGTCCACATCCTCGGCAACCTCGGAGGCGTCGTCGCCTTGAGCGTCGGCCTCCTCCTCGCCGGGTGCGCGCACAAGCAGAAGAGCAGCTCGCTGCCCGAGACGGCCGCCGGCAGCCCCGGCGCCGGCGGCACGAGGGCAACGCCGGACACGAAGAACAGCTGCACCACCGACACCGATTGCGGTGATGGCCGCCTGTGCCTCAACCAGACCTGCGTCGACATCAACCAGCACCTCGATGCGTGCGGCATGCAGCGCGTACACTTCTCTCTCGACTCGTCGGAGATCGCCGAGCAGGACCGGCCGCTACTCGAGCGCGCCGCTCGCTGCCTCCGCGCCGCAAAGGGCATCCAGTTCACGATCGAGGGCAACGCCGACGAGCGTGGCACCGAGGAATACAACGTCGCACTCGGCGATCGCCGCGCGCAGAGCGTCGCTCGCTATCTCGAGAAGATGGGGGCCACGGCCGACCAGCTGAAGACGGTCAGCTACGGCAAGGAGAACCCGCTCTGTCAGGAGCACGACGAGGCCTGCTGGCAGAAGAACCGCCGCGCGGCCGTCAAGCCACCCGCCAGGTGAGCTAGCGTGTGCGTCGCTGGGCTCGGACGGAGACGAGCTCGGCGGCAATGGCCACCGCTATCTCCTCGGGTGTGTCTGCACCGATGTCCACACCGATGGGCGCGTGCACCGAGCTCCACCGCGCCTCGTCGATCCCCCGCACCGACAGCCGCTCCTTGAACATGGCGACCTTGCGCTTCGAGCCGATGAGGCCGAGGTACGCGAGGCTGTGCGGCATGAGCGCTTCCATGAGGCGCTGATCCACCGCGTGATCTCGCGTCACGACCACGACGTAATCGTCGCCCGACAGGGTGGGCCAGCGCGCGAGGTCGAAGTCGTCGACGAAGCCTGCGGCGTCGGGGAAGCGAGCTGGGCCTGTCTGCTCGTCGAGATCCTCGACGACGGTGCAGTGGAAGCCGACGCGCGTGGCGATGGGCACGAGCGCGTGGGCAACGTGGCCTCCGCCGCACACGAACAGGCGCGGGGTGGCGAGGAGCGGCTCCATGAAGACCTCCATCTCGCCACCGCAGCACATGGCGAGGTCGTGCGTGAGGTGCCAGCGACGCAGCGTGGGCCTGGCGGCATGGCCGCAGGCCAGGAGCGCGCGCGCGGCGAGGATGGCCTCGTGCTCGACGCGTCCGCCGCCGATGGTCCCCTGCGTGTCGTCCGAGGTCACGAGCATCTTCGCGGCACTCTTGCGCGGCGTCGAGCCTCCGGTGCGGACGACGGTGAGCAGCACGCCCGGGCGTCCGGCGCGCGTCAGCGCCGAGAGCGCCGTCCACAGGTCGGTGGCTTCCATCGGCCCCGAGTATAGTCCCGCTCAACGGCAGTAGCCCGATGGACAGTCGCCGATGCGCGCGTAGCCGCCGCCGTCGATGAGGCCGCCCACCGGGATGCAGCGCTGCGCGCCCCGGCACTCGTGCGCGCCGAGGGTGCACGGCTGCAGGCAGACCGCTTCGAGGCCGTCCGGCCGACCGCACACATGACAGCTGGCCGCGACGCCACCGCAGCGCTGCACGCTCGGCAGGTCTCCGAGCCCGCACGACGCCGCCGAGACGTCACGCTCGGCCGCGGACGCCACGTCCTCTGCGTGGCCGCATCCGCCCAGCACCGCGATCCCCACCAACCCCAGCCCCACAGCCCACTCTCGCAGTCGCATCGGTGGAGCGACTCTGCGGTTCGACGATCAGCGGCGCAAATTTTCACGAGCGATTCTTCACAGCACTCACCGTCGGTGTGGCGCGATGAGAGTGCGTGTCCTACCAGCTCACACACACCGTGTTCGAGACCCGCGCGGCCTCGTCCATGATGTACAGCCCCGCCTGCTTCACGCCGGTGGCGCCACCGCAGTTGATGCCCACCTGGAAGCTTCCGAAGTGCTGGTTCTTCGGCGGCAGCATGCGAACGAAGTTCGCCGAGAAGAAGCTGCCCGTCGTCAACGTGCTCTTCTTGAACTTCACCTGCGCGAGGAACGCATTGTTGTTGTCCTGCGTGGTGAGGGTCGTCGGCGAATAGTACTGCACGGTGACGAGCGCCGCCGGATCTCCGTTCGCGCACTCGGTGGTCCCCGTGGTCGCGAGGAGCATCGCGGTGATCGACGTGATGACGGGCGCCGCTTCGGCCGACTGGTCCCAGGCGGGCGCGCCGCTACCCATGAGGCACATCGCCGTCGGCGCTGCTACGCATGCCATCGTGCTCGCGCACAGCTCGCCGTACTGACACGTGTCGGGACCTCCCGCGGCGCCGAGTGCCTGGTTCACGGGG
>JAYTLP010000325.1:0-2851 GCA_043729375.1 Myxococcales bacterium | reverse complement strand
ACGGCTCCGGCCGGCGAGACGAACGCCGCAGCCAGCGCCGCGTCATCGAACGCGCCGCCCCCCGGCGCGCTCGTCGCGCTCGGGATCGGCGGCGCAGCGGGGATCGCAACGGCCGTCGTCGGCTTCATGACACTCGGAGCCAAGCGAGACTTCGAGGATCATCCGACGCAAGGCGACCTCGACGGCTTTCATCGCGACCGGTTGGTCACCAACGTGCTCCTCGGTGTCAGTGTCGTCGCGGTTGCTGCAGGAATCGCGTGGTGGGTCTTGTCGCCCAAGTCACATCGCACCATGGTCGAGTTCTAGCGGGCGCCCTTGAGCAAGAACGACGCGTACACCCAAGCCGTGCCGTTTGCCCCCGAGGCCTCGGTGCGCGTTCGCGCCGCGACGCTCGAGGTGCGCTCCGGTCCCGACGCGGGCGTGCGCGCACGGATCGAGTCCCCGCGCTTCCTCGTGGGCACGGGAGAGTCCGCGGATCTCGTCCTTCACGACCCGACCGTCTCTCGCGAGCACCTCACGCTCATCCTGGATCACGACGGCCTCGTGCTCAAAGACGGCGCGAGCCGCAACGGCACGCACATCGGCGGCGCGCGAATTCGCGAGATCATCCTCACGGGCGATGCCGTTCTCACGCTCGGAAAGACCGTCATCGCCGTCCAGCTCGACTCGGGGCTCAGCGACATCGCGGTGACCGCTCGCGTCAGCTTCGGCGGTGCCTACGGAGCATCGACGCCGATGCGCCACATCTTCGCGATGCTCGAGCGCGCAGCCGCCACCGAAGTCACGGTCCTTCTCGAGGGAGAGAGCGGCGTCGGCAAGGAAGTCCTCGCGCGCGCGCTCCACGACGAGTCGCCACGGCGTGAGGGACCGTTCGTCGCCGTCGACTGCGGGGCGATCCCGGCCGGCCTCATCGAGAGCGAGCTCTTCGGTCACACGAAGGGCGCATTCACCGGCGCAGGCCAGGATCGCACCGGCCTCTTCGGTCAGGCCGACGGCGGCACCATCTTTCTCGACGAGATCGGCGAGCTGCCGCTCGAGATGCAGCCGCGACTGTTGCGCGTGCTCGAGATGCGCGAAGTGCGTCCGGTCGGCGCTCATGAGACGCGCAAGGTCGACGTTCGCATCGTCGCGGCGACCAACCGGAACCTCGCCGAGATGTGCGCCGAGGGCACGTTTCGCAAGGATCTCTTCTATCGCCTCTCGGTAGCGCGCGTGGTTGTTCCGCCGCTACGCGATCGCGTCGAGGACATCGAGACGCTGGCGACGACGTTCATGCGCCGTGCGCTCGCGTCCGAGGCGGCCGAGGTCGCTCCGGAGATCATGTCGATGCTGCGGTCACATCGATGGCCGGGCAACGTGCGCGAGCTGAAGAACGTCATCGATCGGCACGCCCTCATGGGTGTTCGCGATCGAAAGAGCCTGTTCGACGGTGAAGCTCCGGCCGGCGCGAACGTCGCGCACGACCTCTGGTCGATGCCGTTCCACGACGCGAGGCGGACGCTCCTCGACGACTTCGAGCGCACGTACCTCACGCGCGCTCTCGCAGCATCCGGAGGCGTCGTCATACGCGCCGCGGAGCGCGCCGGGATCCCCCGTCCGACCTTCTACCGGATGATCGACCGCCTCGGAATGAAGCCCAAGGACGACGCCGACTAGCGCGTCGTCTCACGCGTGAGACAGTCCTCTCAGCGGCGAGACCTCAGGAAGCCCTGGGTTCGGCAGAAAAATGAGCGTTTGTCGCATGGCACGGTGCGCGCATGGGGAATCTCCAAGAGGTGACGACATGAAGCGCTCCGCCATGATGTCCACGCTGTTTCCGTTCGTCGGGTTCTCCTTCGCAGCCCTCGTCATGGCCGCTTCTGCCGGCTGCGCGGCCGACAGCAACGCCGACGCGACGCCGAATGCCGAAGACAGCGAGGAGCTCCGCCGAAAGAAGGACGCCGGTCACGTCGACGCGACGACCGGCTCTGACGGAGGTGCGGCCGCGCCCGACGCATCGCCGCCTCCGCCTCCGCCTCCGCCGCCTCCGCCGCCGACCACGCCGCCGGGCGGTCACTGGACACCGAAGCCGGGCACGTCGTGGCAGTGGCAGATCGGCGGGAGCGGCCCCCTCGATACGTCGTTCGACGTCCAGATGTACGACATCGATCTCTTCGAGAACACCGCCGCGACCATCGCGTCGCTGAAGGCCGCCGGCCGCAAGGTGGTCTGCTACTTCGACACCGCGTACGAGCCCGGACGTTTGGACTCGGCGATCCTCGCTCCGTACAAGCACAACGCGGTGAAGGGCTGGCCCGGGCAGTACTGGCTCGACGTGCGCGAGCCTGCCGTGCTCGCCGCCATGAAGGCGCGCATCGCGCTCGCTCAGTCGAAGGGCTGCGACGGCATCGAGGCGGACGACGTCGACTCGCAGTCCAACAATCCCGGGACGGGCATCACGCCCGCCGAGCAGCAAGCCTTCATCAAGGCGCTCGCCGCGGAGTCGCACGCGAGGGGTATGGCCTACGGGCTGAAGAGCGACATCGACGACGTCGCGGCGGTGCTCGACGACGTCGACTTCGACATCAACGAGGAGTGCTTCAAGTTCAACGAGTGCGACGCGCTTCTCCCGTTCATCAAGGCAGGGAAGGCGGTCTTCGAAGCGGAGTACACCGCGGGAACGCTGAGCACGCTCGGCCCCTCCGTGTGCCCGCAGTCGAATGCGCTGAACATCGACACCATCGTGAAGCATCTGGATCTCGGCGCGCCGCGCTACTCCTGCCGCTGACCACCACGCAACCGGTTAGCGCCGGGGGAGGCGCCCTCGTTCAGCGACGCTGACGATTCGGGTCCTGACGGTTGCGCGGCGCCC
>JAYTLP010000324.1:0-4242 GCA_043729375.1 Myxococcales bacterium | reverse complement strand
GGCATCTCCTCGGGCGCCGCGCTGCACGTCGCCCTGCAGATCGCCGCGGAGCTCCCGCCGGGCCAGCGCGTGGTCGTGATGCTGCCCGATACCGGTGACCGGTACCTCAGCGTGCAGCACTACTTCGAGTTCTGAGCGGTTCTGAGCGGTTCTGAGCGGTGACTATTCGACCGCGTGCCCGAGGACCCGGTCTTCCTCGTAGTTCACGAGCGGCCGGACGTGACTCGTGAACCGGATGTCGATCCCATTCTCTGCCGTATTTGCCTCGGCGGAGGTTCGCATCCTGTCCGTCGAACGTGACCGCGGACGAGCGTTGCGTACGCAACTCGAGCCTCAGCGACAGATCCGTGGTCGCGCTGCGCTTGAACACGAAGGTGATTCCGCCGAAGCCCCGCTATGCGTTCGCGTCGACCGAAGCCTCGCTCGGCTCCGTCCGCCTGAGGACGCCGTGGAGCACGCGTCCGAACCCGCCGTGCAGGAAGATCCGGCGCGTCAGGCCAAACTGGCCATACGCGGCGACCGGAATTCCCCAGTAGAAGAAGGGGCCACCGTTGCCGGTTCCGAACAGCTGATCGTTGGTGTACTCGGTCGTGACTCCGACGCCCCAGCGCGCAGCTGCGACCACGATGTCGGTGTGGGCATCGATCCCGAGGCCGGTGCCGGACCGTATCGAACCGGCGCTCGCCGCGACCGCGCCTGCGCGCACGCCAAGCTGGATGCCATACTCGAGCTTGCCGCTGTCGTAGGTGCGCGTCGAGCACGTGGCGAGGCTCGAGCCAGGAGCGATCGCCGAGCAGCCGGTGCTGGTCCGCTGCTGGTTCGTCATTCCGGGACCGAAGCCGCCGAATGCACCGGCGCATCCACCGAGCGCGGCCAATGCAACACCGACAGAGATGGTGGGCGCACGTTGGACCCCACCGTAGAGACCCGGAGACGCGTGCGGTATCGCATGCGCATGCGAGCACGGTCGCGCACGCGTTCGCACCTGAACGCCCCCGGCCGCCGCGCGCCCTGACGGGACTGCGAGGACGCGGCGAGGCCGTCACCGACTCGTCCGGGCCTTGCTCCGAGGAATTCGACTGAGTAACATGGGGATGGGTGAAGGCGGTCCTCCTCGTACCAGGCTGGCCCAACCGGTGTGCCGAGCACTGGCAGTCCCACCGGGGCGCGAGGGCTGTATGGCTCTCCCGGGTGATGACATGCGAAACCTGCCACTGATCTGCGTGGTCGCGATCGGGCTGGCGTGCAGCGCCTCGTGGATTTTCCAGATCGCGGTCGACGATCTCGGCTTCGCGACGCACGGCAACACGATCGTCGAGGTGGACGCGGGCGGCGCTGCCGCCAACGCCGGGTTGCGCATCGGCGATGTGGTCGTGACCGACCCGCGCGTACCGGGCGATGGCGACCGGTCCTGGTTGTCGACCACCGTCGAGTTGCGTTCGGCGATGCGCGGCGGCGCGGTCTCGTTGACGATCGAGCGCGACCACGACCGGAGGACGGTCGGGATTGTCCCCGTCGGCGCAACCGTAGCCGCCTCGGTCCGCAACCTCGGGGCCAACCTCCCCGGCCTGCCGACCGGGCTCACGTTTCTCGGACTCGCGCTCCTACTCGCCCGCCGTCGCGTCCCACCCCATCCGGCGCGGGGCCGGCTCGCGATCGGGTTCGCGCTCGCCGGCTCGTACTTCTTCCTGCCGGAGAGTAGCGAACCATCGGTGGTTGCGATCCTGTCGATCGCCTTGCGTCCGACGCTGTCCGTGACTGGTTGGGTGCTGGTCGCCGAGGCGGTGTGGTTGCTGACCGCGGTCGACGGGCGGGTCGGACGCGGGATGCGGCTGGTCACGGTGCTTGGTTACGCCGCGGCGATCGGCGTCACGCTCGATATACTCGCGATCACGCCGCCGACCTCCCCGAGCAATCTCCTCCAGTTCATCGCACACACGTTCGTGTTCATCGCGATCATTGGCGGGCTCGCTCGGCTCTGGAGTTCGGCCACGGACCCGGTCACGCGCCGCGAGACCCGTGGGATCTGCCTGCTCGTCGCGATCGGTTTGTTCGCCCCGCTCCTTGGCATCGCGTTACCGGCAACGTTCTACGGCATCGAGGTGCAGACCGGGGCCGCCGCCGTGTTCTGGCAAGCCTTCCTGATCGCGCCGATCGCGCTGACCGCGGCGGCGGCGCGGCAAGGGCTCGTCGAGTTCGACGGCCCGCTGCCGTCGGTCGTCATTCACACGACGGTCCTCGGCATCGCGCTGCTGCTCTATCTCGGCGTCTCCGAGGCCGCGGACGCGCTGCTCGCCGTGCCGAGTGCGACGGGCGCCGGGCGCTGGGTCGGTGTCGTGGTGGTGTTCGCGGTCGCGGAGCCCCTCCGCGCGCTCGTGCGAAGCGGCATCGATCGGCTGTTCGCTCGCGATCGGATGCAGTTGATCGCGGCGTGCTCACGGCTCTGCACCGACCTGGCAGGAGTCCGAGAGGCTTTCGCGATCGAGCGTGCCGCATGCAACGTCCTGGACAGTCGGCGCGCGCGACTGTGTCCGCTCGCCGACCTGGTCACCGACCGCGCGGTCGCCGACGTCCTCGCGAGGCGCGGCTCGGTGCGCGCCGCCGAACTTGGCGCCGACCTCCGCGACCAGCTCACGCGCCACGGCTTCGACACGTTGGTTGGGGTTCCGGACGGTGGTCTCGTGCTCGCGCTCGCGCTACCGCTCGCGCGGACCCGATGGAACCGCGCGGAGCGTCAGGCGGTCGCCAGCATCGGACAGTCGATCGCCTCGACGCGTCGCGAGCGCGACGCGAGGCTCGCTCTCGAGACGCAGGTACTCCGCGGTGAACGCGAGCGCCGCGACATCGCGATGGAGCTGCACGACGGACTCGGTGCCACGCTGACCGCGGCGCGCCTGATGACCCAGATGGCGCGCAGCAGCGGCTCGTCCGACGCGGTGCTCGACGGGCTCGAGGAGACACTCAAGGTCGGGCTTCGCGATCTCCGCGTTGCGTTGTGGAGTCTCGATGATGAGCCGCTCCTGTGGGGTGAGGTGGTCGCGCGGCTTCGTCGCCAGCTCGCGGAGGTCTGTGGGGCTGCAGGCCTGACGATGTCCGTCCAGAGCTCCTTGGCCGAAGATTCATCGGGCGGGCCCGCAGCGGGACTCGCCGTGTTCCGGATCGTCCAGGAGGCGTTCACCAACACGCTCAAGCATGCGCGCGCGCGCCACGTCGAGTGCACGTTGGCTCCAGCGGACCGCGGCGTTCGGCTGGTGATCGAGGACGACGGGATCGGGATGCCAAGCCCGACACCGTCGACCGGCCGCGGGGTCGCCAACATGACCCGCCGGGTCGACGCACTCGGCGGGTCGATCCGCTTCGTCTCGCGCGGCGCCGGGGGGACCCGGATCGAGGCGTGGCTGCCCGACCGTTCGCATGATCATGCGGTGACACCAGATCGGCTCGTCGGCGATCCTGAGGCGAGATGACTTCGGTGTTCGTGGTCGAGGACGACCCTCACGTTCGCGACGCGGTCCGCTCGCTGATCGCAGGCACCACCGGGCGGTACGAGCTAGTCGGCGAGGCCAGCCGGATCGACGCCGCGCGCCGCACGCTCGCGCAAGCCGACGTGCTGCTGCTCGATCTCCATCTGCCGGACGGCTCGGGACTGGAGCTGCTCACTTTGCCATCCGCGCGTCGAGCGCTGACCCTGATCCTGACGATGTTCGACGACAACGGTCACATCTTCGATTCGCTGCGTGCGGGCGCGATCGGGTACCTGCTCAAGGACGACGTGTTCACGCGCCTCATTCCCTCGCTGGACGACGCGTGCGCAGGAGGTTCTCCGATGTCGCCGAGCGTCGCGCGCCGGGTACTGCGAAGCTTCGGCCCGCCGTCGACCCCCGCCGGCCCGGAGATCGGGTTGACGGCGCGCGAGGTCGAGGTCGTCGAGCTCCTGGCTCATGGCAGCACCTACGGCGAGATCGCGCGGACGCTCGACATCTCGATCAACACCGTCCGGACCTACATTCGGTCGACGTACGAGAAGCTCCACGTCTCGTCGAAGACCGAGGCGACGCTGGAGGCGATGAGACTCGGTCTGATCCGGAGGCACTGAGGGAACCGACTCCGCGGGTACCAGCCGCCAGGCGCCCGCCCCTCCGCTGATCAGCTGCCGCGGTACGTGGAGTAGCTGAACGGCGAGAGCAGCAGCGGCACGTGATAGTGCTGCGCGCCGTCGACGACGCTGAACTGGATCTCGAT
>JAYTLP010000323.1:0-5042 GCA_043729375.1 Myxococcales bacterium | reverse complement strand
GGCGACGTGATGAAGCTGCAGATCAAGGTCGAGGGCGGCATCATCACCGACGCCAAGTTCAAGACCTTCGGCTGCGGCTCGGCCATCGCGTCCTCGTCGCTGGTCACCGAGTGGGTGAAGGGCATGAGCATCGAGAAGGCCGCGACGCTCAAGAACGCGCAGATCGCGGAGGAGCTCAACCTCCCGCCGGTGAAGATCCACTGCTCGGTCCTCGCGGAGGACGCCATCAAGGCGGCGATCGCCGACTACAGGGCGAAGAACGCCGCGAAGGTCCCCGTCGTGACGGCCACGACCGCAGCGCCCGCCGCCGAGGTCTGACTCATGGAAGCCCAGCAGCAGCCCGCCGAGCCCACCAAGAAAGGCCTGAAGGTCGACGTCTCCCCGTCGGCCATCGCGCAGGTGGTGAAGCTCACGAAGAAGCGCCTCTCCGAGGGCAAGGCCGCGCCCGAGGGCCTGCGCATCGGTCTGCGTGGCGGTGGCTGTGACGGCTTCTCGTACGTCTTCGAGTGGGCCGACAAGGCACCGGCGGCTCGCGATCACGTGCTTGCGCTCGCCACCGGCGACGTCGACCTCCCCGAGGTCCGCGTGCTCATCGATCCGAAGAGCATGCTGTACCTCGCCGGTACCACCCTCAACTTCACGACCGGCATGATGGGCCACGGCTTCAAGTTCGAGAACCCCAACGTCAAGGGATCCTGCGGCTGCGGCGAGAGCGTGCAGTTTTAGTTGATGAAGGGGGGGCTTTCCCGTCCCCCCTCGCCGCGGTCGAGCCGCTGCGAGCCTCCCCCCACCGCGCGTTCCTCACGCGCGTCGAAAGCCACTGCTGCTGCGCGACCGTGATGAAAATCGCTGACCCCTTTGCCCTCTTCGGGCTACCGCCTCGCTTCGATCTGGATCAGGTCGACCTGGAGCATCGCTATCGCGAGCTGTCGCGGGAGCACCACCCCGACAGGCACGCGCGCGACAGCGACGGAGGACGGCTGGCCGCAGTGCAGAAGACAGCCGACATCAACGCGGCCTACAAGCTTCTGCGCGACGACTTTACGCGTGCGGAGAACCTGCTTTCGCGCGTCGGCATCGAGACCTCGGAGCACGCGCAGCAGGATCATCGGCAGACGGTCGATGCGAGTCTGCTCATCGAGATCATGGCGCTACGCGAGGCGCTCGACGAAGCACGGCAGTCGAAGGACCACGCAACCGTCGACAAGCTCGCGTCCGACGTGAACGCTCGCGTGGAGAAAGCATGGATGCGCATGAAGTCGGTGTTCGGCGAGCACGGTCAGACGGCGACCGCAGAGCAGCTCCGCCCGCTCGCCAACGACCTCACATCGCTGCGGTACTACCGCCGCGTGCTCGAAGAGGTCTCCAACATTCTCGACGAGGAAGCCTGATGTCCGGTGGTCTGTACGACATCGCCGAGCCCGGCGAGTCAGCGGTCAAGGTGGTCTGTCGCGGTCGCGCCGTCGGCATCGATCTGGGCACGACCAACTCGCTGGTTGCCGTCGTGCGCGACGCTACGCCGGGGTGCATCGTCGACGACCACGGCGACGCGCTGCTGCCATCGGTGGTGCAGTATCGCAAGGGCGCAGCGCCGCTGGTCGGCAAGGGTGCGCGTGACACCGCGGCTGCGTATCCTCGCGACACGCTCGCGTCCGTGAAGCGCTTCATGGGGCGTTCCGCGAAGGACGTGCTCGCGCGCGCGGGCGAGCAGCGCTACGCGCAGTACCAGGTCGCCAACGCCGACGCGGCGGAGCCTGTCGTCCGGTTTGCCGTTGAGGGCCGCGAGGTCACGCCCATCGAGGTGTCGGCCGAGATCTTGAAGGCGCTGCGCCAGCGCGCAGAGGTCGAGCTCGGCGGCGAGCTCGAGGGAGCCGTCGTGACGGTGCCCGCGTACTTCGACGATGCGCAGCGGCAGGCGACCAAGGATGCCGCGCGCCTCGCCGGCATCGAGGTCCTGCGCCTCGTGAACGAGCCGACGGCTGCCGCGCTGGCGTACGGGCTCGACAAGAACGTGAACGGGACGTTTGCCGTCTACGACCTCGGCGGCGGCACCTTCGACGTGTCGATCCTGAAGCTTACCGACGGCGTCTTCGAGGTGAAGGCGACCGGCGGTGATACCGCGCTGGGAGGCGACGACTTCGATCGCGCGCTGGCCGGCGTCATTCTCGACAAGGCGCCCAGGCTCGAGCGGGTCGGCGGCAACGCGCTGCTGCTTGCGGCGCGCACGCTGAAGCACCAGCTCTCCGCTGCAGAGTTCGCCAAGCTCACGCTCGAGGGCATCGACGTCACGGTCACGCGTGCAGAGCTCGAGGCCGTCCTGGCTCCCGTGATCGAGCGGACCGGCGCGCCGTGTCGCCGCGCGATCCGCGACGCGGGCATGGCGCTCACCGCGCTCGATGGCGTGATCCTCGTCGGCGGCGCGACGCGTGTTCCCGCAGTGCGCGCATTCGTGGAGAGGACGTTCGGCCGCACGCCGCTCTCCGATCTCGACCCCGATCAAGTCGTCGCGCTCGGCGCCGCGGTGCAGGCCGATCTGCTCACGGGCGGGTCGGTGAACAAGGACGTGCTGCTGCTCGACGTGCTCCCGCTGTCCCTCGGGCTCGAGACGATGGGTGGTGTGGTCGAGAAGATCATCCACCGCAATTCCACCATTCCCTGTGGTGCGAAGCAGACCTTCACCACGTATGCGGACAACCAGACGGGCTTCGATCTCCACGTGCTGCAGGGCGAGCGCGAGACGGTGTCGGGCAACCGCTCGCTCGCGAAGTTCAAGCTCACGGGCATCCCTCCGATGGCGGCCGGGATCGCTCGGCTCGAGGTCACCTTCGTGGTCGACGCCGATGGCCTCCTCAAGGTCTCCGCGCGCGAGGAGATGTCGGGCCAGGTGGCCGAGGTGGCGGTGAAGCCGTCGTATGGCCTCACTGACGAGGAGATCGAGCAAATGCTCATCGACTCGTACGAGTACGCCGAGGTCGACCTGATGAATCGCCAGCGCGCCGAGGCGCGCGTCGAGGCGGAGCGCATCCTGGCGGCGCTCGAGGGCGCGCTTTTCGCCGACAGTGAGCTGCTCTCCAAAGGAGAGCGCCAGGTCATCGATACACACGCGGCCGGGTTGCGGACAGCCCTTGCTGGCTCCGAGCACCGACCGATTCGCGTGGCCATCGAAGCGCTCGACCATGCCACCAAGGCGTTCGCCGAGCGCCGCATGAACCGCGACATCGGAACCGCCATCGGCGGCCACGACGTCGACGAGGTCGGCAAGAGCGTCGAGCACGCCACCGGCACCGAGGCGCACGAGGTCCGCGCCCAGGGACACAAAGAGGCTCCGCGCTGATGCCCACGATCACCTTCCTCGCCGGCTCTACTGAATCCGGCACGCCGCAAGATGTGAGCATCGAGGTCGAGCCCGGCACGTCGCTGCTGACGGCCGCCAAGAAGGCCGGCGCTGAGGTCGGCTACGCCTGCGGTGGGGTGTGCGCGTGCTCCACCTGCCACGTCTACGTGAAGGAGGGTCGCGACTCGCTCTCGGCGCAGGATGAGAGCGAGGAGGACATCCTCGACAAGGCCTTCGACGTCCGCGCCTCCTCGCGCCTGGGGTGCCAGACGAAGTGCGGCACCGAGCATGTCGTCGTCGAGCTCAGCCGCGAGAGCCGTCGCGCATGGATGGACGAGCATCCGGAGGAACGAGCGAAGCGAGTGACGAAGTCATAGTGCGGCGCGAGCGAAGCAAGTGACGAAGCCGGGAACTTGACACGCAGAGTACGATCCTGGAATGCGCTACGACTTTCAGTGCCCCTGGTGCGGTTCCGACACGAGCATCCGCGGCTCCACGCAGGCTTCCTGGCGCATGCAGCTCGCGTGCGACCTCTGCAGCCGCGACATGGTGGTGACGTACGAGGGCGGCGGGATCACGAGCCGCTGCGCCGAGGGGCCGCTGCAGCGCGGCGAGTCGACGGTGCGCATCCGCCTCGCGCGCTGACGGTCATCGCCCCACCCCGGTAGCCCCCGGGGCCCAGGCCGCGTACGCTCCACCCCCTGCTTCCCGGAGGACGTTCCATGACCACTGCGGCGCCCTGGCTCTCGCAACTCGGCTTCCCGAAGGTTCCTGCCGCGCACGTCGATTTTTCCGTGCCGCGGCTCTACGAGGAGGCTGTACGTCGCGCCGAGGCCACGCTCGCCGCGGATGGTCCCCTCATCGCGCACACCGGGCCCCACACCGGTCGAAGCGTCAACGATCGCTTCGTGGTGCGTGACGCCACGACCGAGAAGCTCGTCGACTGGGGCGCGACCAACAAGCCGATAGCACCCGCCCATGCCGCGGGGCTGAAGGCCAAGGTCCTCGCTTATCTCGCGGGCCGAGGGGAGGTTTTCGTTCAGCACTGCAGCGTGGGTGCGGATCCGGAGCAGCGCATCGGCGTGCGCGTCGTGAACGAACGCGCGTGGCACAACCTTTTTGCAAAGAACATGTTCCTCGGACCGTCGTCCTCGCCGGTCACCGATACGTTCACCGTGCTGCACGCGCCGGGCTGCAAGGCCGACCCAACCACCGACGGGACGCGAACGTCCACGTTCATCGTCCTCGACTTCACCGACAAGACCATCCTCATCGGCGGCACCGAATACGCCGGTGAGATCAAGAAGTCGGTGTTTTCCGTCATGAACTTCCTCCTGCCGCAGCGAGACGTCATGTCGATGCACTGCTCGGCCAACGTGGGCAAGAGCGGCGACGTTGCGCTGTTCTTCGGCCTCTCGGGTACAGGCAAGACGACGCTCTCGGCCGATCCCGAGCGCGCGCTGGTCGGCGACGACGAGCATGGCTGGTCGCCGAGCGGCGTGTTCAACATCGAGGGCGGCTGCTACGCGAAGGTCATCAAGCTGTCTGCAGAGGCAGAGCCCGAGATCTACGCAACGACGCGACGCTTCGGGACGATCCTCGAAAATGTCGTGTTCGACGCGGAGACGCGCAAGCTCGACCTCGACTCGGAGAAGCTCACCGAGAACACGCGCGCGTCGTACACGCTCGACAAGATCCCGAACACGGT
>JAYTLP010000322.1:0-5199 GCA_043729375.1 Myxococcales bacterium | reverse complement strand
CCACCGCCACTGCCGCCCTCTTCGCCACCGCCCGGGCCGCCGCCCGGGCCGCCGAGGAACTGGACGTTGTTGGCGACGATCTCGGTCATGTAGCGCTTCTCACCGGACGTCTTGTCGTCCCACGAGCGCGTCTGCAGCCGACCCTCGATGTAGACCGAGCGGCCCTTGTCGAGAAACTTGCCGCAGTTCTCGCCCATCTTTCCCCAGACGGTGACCCGGTGCCACTCGGTGCGCTCCTGCCGCTGCTGGTTCTTGTCGTTGAAGACTTCATTGGTCGCGATGCGCATCTCGCAGACCGCCTGCCCCGAGGGGAGGAACTTCACTTCGGGCTTCTGCCCGAGATTCCCGACCAAGATCACCTTGTTGACGCTGCCCGCCATGCCTGTCTCCTTAGATGTCCGTGCTACCGCGATGATCCAGCCGTGAACGAACGCGCAGTATTCTCCGCTCCGCAGCGCGGTGGCAAGCGCGAACTGCCTGCACGGTGACCATCGGCAGCGCGAAGGAGAAGTTGCGCGGGCGGCTTCGCTCGAGAGCACTGTTCGAGGACTCGCTCTGCTAGTGTCCGGCGCGCCATGTACCGCGGCCGTCGCATCGCAGTCGTGATCCCCGCCTTCAACGAGGAGCGCGCCGTGGCCTCCGTCGTCCGCAGCGTCCCGGGCTTCGTCGATCACGTCCTCGTCGTCGACGACGCGTCCACCGATCGCACCGCGCGCGCCGTGCGCAGGGGCAAGCGCCGCGGCCTCGAGCTCCTGTGTCACCCGGCGAACCGCGGGGTCGGCGCTGCCATCGCGTCCGGCTACCGTCGGGCGCTCGCGCTCGGCTGCGACATCGCGGCCGTCATGGCCGGGGACGGGCAGATGGATCCGCTCGACCTGACCGCGCTGCTCGACGCGGTCGTCGACGGTCGCTGTGACTACGCCAAGGGCAACCGCTTCGCGCACCCAGGGACGCTGTCCGCGATGCCACCCTTGCGCGTCGTCGGCAACGTCGTGCTGTCGCTGCTCACCAAGCTCACCAGCGGCTACCTGTCGCTGTTCGACTCGCAGTGCGGCTACACCGCGGCGTCGCGCAGCGCCCTCGAGGTCATC
The DNA here is from genome assembly GCA_043729375.1 of Myxococcales bacterium. Classification (GTDB taxonomy): domain Bacteria; phylum Myxococcota_A; class Polyangia; order Palsa-1104; family Palsa-1104; genus JBDTCO01. The sequence goes on along the minus strand of JAYTLP010000322.1, from coordinate 4,108 downwards.
GATCGCGGCGGCCTGTTCCCGCGCTACGGCTATCCGAACGATCTGCTCGCGCGGCTGTGGGCCGAGCGCCTCACCGTTGCCGACGTGCCCGTCCGCGCCGTCTACGGCCGCGACTGGAGGTCGGGCATCGGTCTTCGCACCGTCGTGTACCCGATGTCCTTCGTGCTGCTCGGCTCGCTGCTGCGCAGGCTGTCGGTGCGCTACCTGCGCGCGGGGGCGCGCGGTGCGCTGCCCGTCTCCGACGACATCGCATGAAGGTCGGCGTTCTCTCCACGTCCTGTTCCGAGGGCGCGGACGATCCAGCCGGGCACTTCGTCGCTGCGCACGCGCGCTGGCTCGCGACGCACGTCGGGGACGTCGAGGTGCTGGTCGCGAGCGCCGGGCACCTCGACACGGGCGGCCTGCCCGTCGAGCTGCGCCGCCGGCCGTGGCTCGCGGCGAGCTTGACGGGCAGGCTCCTTCACGCCGCGCGCGCCCGTTCCTGGGATGCGGTGGTGAGTCACTGGCTCGTGCCGTCTGCAGCCGTCGGGCTCACGCTCGGGGTGCCGCACGTGGCCATCGCGCACGGCTCGGATCTCGCGCTCCTTCGCGCGCTGCCCGGTGGTGCAGCGTTCGTGCGCCTCGTCGCGCGACGGGCCCACCTCGTCTATGTGGCAGAGGCTTTGCGCGTCGACGGCGCGCCGGGGGTCGTCCAGCCGATGCCACCGATGACGACGCCCCGTGCCGACAGGCGCGAGGCGCGCCGCAGCCTCGGCGTCGACGGTCTCGTGGCGCTGTTCCTCGGGCGCCTCGTGCCGGAGAAGGGGTGCGATCTGCTCCTCGATGCGCTCCCCGCCGGCGTCACGCTGCTGGTCGCAGGCGAGGGGCCCGAGCGCGCGCGGCTCGAGCGCCGGCCCACGCGGGGGCGCGTCCGCTTCCTCGGCCACCAGCGGGGCGTGGCGAAGGGGATGCTGCTCGCCGCCGCGGATCTTCTGGTGGTTCCCTCGCGCCGCGATGGCGCACCGACGGTGGTCGGTGAGGCGCACGCTGCGGGGCTGCCCGTGCTCGCCACTCCCGTCGGTGGGCTGCCGGCGCTCGTCGACGAGGGCGGGTGGATTGCAGCGCCTTGCGAGCTCGGGCGCGTCCTCGAGCAGCTCGTGGCCGAGCCCGCGCGCCTGTCCCGCCCGGTGCCCGCACCGCTCACCTGGGAGACGGCCGGCCCGGTGCTGTGGCCGTTCGCGCGGCACGGGGCAGGTAACCTCTCGATCACACGGCTGTGATCGCCGACTTTCCGGCTCCGAGTCGTGCGCTTGCGTACGAGTTGTTGCGAGGTGGTTGCAGGCCGGATACGTTTGGAGAGCGAAGATTCCGCGCAGGCGGTAATCCCGAGTGGCTGGAGGCGAATGACGAACCCGAGCACCGAGTGCGACCTCACCTTCGTCCTGCGCAGCAGGGACGACGAGGAGCTCGTGGGTCACGTGATCGGAAGGATCGCCACGCACCTCCGCGGTCTGGGCCTACGCTACGAGCTTTTGGTGGTCGATGAAGGCTCGGGCGACAACACGCTCGCCATCGCCGCGCTCCTCCGCAAGCAGTACCCGGAGCTGGAGGCGCTGCACGCGTCCCCGGGTCGGGGCTATGTCGTCGGTGCCGAGCGGGCGCGCGGGCGCCTGGTGGTGGTCGCCGACGTGCGCGACGAGGCGCCGCTGGCGCTGCTCGGCTATGCGCTCTCGCGGGCGGAGCGTGGGACCGACGTGGTCTCGGTGGCGGGTCGTCTGGTGCTGTTCCGGCGCACGCGCGCGCTGCGTGCTCTCGAGGCGCTCACCACGGTGCGCCGCTCCGGTGCGTCGGCGCGCTTCCTCTCCCAATTGCGGTCGCTCGGGCTCGCGGTGGTCGAGGTGCACGCTCGTCGGGAGAGCTTTGCGGCGCGCGTCCGGGACCGGGTGCGCGACGTTTTGGCCATCCGGCGCACGTACCTGCCGGGCGCGCGGATCTGATCACTCGCGGCGCCTTTCCCGGTCCCATTTCGGGTGCTACGTTGAGGTTGTGATGCACATCCCTCTGCCGGCGTCCGACCTCGGTACCTTCCTCCTCGCAGTCCTCGCGCTCGGCATACTCATCGTCGTCCACGAAGGTGGGCACTACATGGTGGCGCGCTGGTCCGGGATGCGGGTCGACCGCTTCTCCATCGGCCTCGGCCCCAAGGTCATCGGCTTCCGCCACGGCGAGACCGACTTCCAGATAGGCTGCATCCCCTTTGGCGGCTTCGTCCAGATCGCCGGCCTCAACCCCGGCGAGGAGGGCATCGCGCCCGACGATCCGCGCTCGTACCCGAACCGCCCACCGTACCAGCGCCTCGCGACCATCTTCGCCGGTCCCGCCACCAACTACGTCTTCGCCGCGCTGGTCATGGTGGCCTCCTGCTTCGTGTGGGGCGTCCCCGAGCAGGGCTCCCAGCCGCTGGTGGGCGGCTTCGTGAAGGGCAAGCCGGCCGAGACGTCCGGCCTCGTCCCCGGCGACGAGATCGTCGGAGTCGACGGCCACGCCATCGCCGATATCAAGGACGTGCCCGCGCTCATCTCGGCCACGCAGGGCCGCGAGTTCAAGATGGACGTGCTCCGCGAAGGCAAGCCCATGAGCTACGCCGTGACGGCAGCGAAGGACGGCAGCGAGTATCGCCTCGGCATCCAGCTCGACACGAAGGACATCCGCGTCCACAAGGGTGTGGGCGAGACCCTCGCGTTCGGCGTCGGCTTTCCGATCCGCTACTCGGGCTTCATCCTCGACGGCTTCGCCAAGATCTTCAGCGGCAAGCAGAAGGCCGAGTTCTCGGGGCCGCTCGGCATCCTCACGGTCATGAAGAAGCAGATCGAGCACGGACCGCGCTTTGCGCTCGAGATCATGGCCATCATCAGCGTGTACCTCGGCCTCTTCAACCTGCTGCCCATCCCCGCGCTCGACGGATCTCGCATGGTCTTCATCGGGTACGAGATGGTGGCCAGGCGCCGCGTCTCGGAGAACACCGAGCAGCGCATCCACGGCTACGGCATGATGGTGCTGCTCGCCTTCATGCTCATCGTCACCTTCGGCAAGGACATCCCAAAGCTCTTCGGCCACTAGGCTTGGCGGCAGTGAAGGCGGCCAGGCCCGCGCTCGGGCGCCGCAAGAAGGCGATCGGCCACGAGCCCGCCGACACGAAGGACCAGATTCTGAAGGTCGCCGAGGAGCTCTTCGCGCAGCGGGGCTTCGCGGGCGCTCGCACGCACGAGATTGCCGAGCGCGCGGGCGTCAACAAGGCGCTCATCTACTACTACTTCGAGTCGAAGGAGAAGCTGCTCCGCGAGGTGCTGCAGAAGGTGCTCTTCGAGCTCATCTCGCTGTCGAACGAGATCCTCGCGAAGCCACGCTCGGCTGCGGAGGTGCTCGAGGAGTTCTATCGCGGCTTCTTCTATTACTGCGCGCGGCACAAGAATTTTTCCCGGCTCACGACGATGGACCTCGGCTCCGAGGGCGGCTACCTCCGCACGATGTTCGAAAACTTCTTTCGCCCGCTCTTCCAGCGCGGCGTGCGGTTCATCGATAGCGCCGTCGAGCGGGGCGAGCTCAGGACCGTGAACGCGCGCCAGCTCCTCATCACCATCTACGGCATGACCATCTCGTACTTTGCCGACGAGAAGCAGGTCGCGCTGCTCTTCGGCGTCGGCGAGGGCATCGACGAGGCGCTCATCGAGGAGCGCCTGGAAGCCAACCTCGAGCTCATCTTCGCGGTCGTGGGCGCGAAGCGACCCTCGCTCGCGGGCTCCCCGAGTCCCGACAAACGTTCGACCCATCGATGAAATAACGCCCTGAGGGGCCTCGTGTGTCTTCGTCGAGCTTGCATCCGACCGTAGAAGTTTCCTAGGGTCTAGGACTGCTGGAGGTGTGCCCTTGAAAAATGTCCTCGTCCTCGGTGCTGTCCTTGGATTCACGTTCGTTTCGGGTTGCTCGAACAGTAGGTCCGGACACACCGGTCCCGGCGGAAGCCACGATCTCTCGGGTGGTGGGGGACCGGACGGCGGCATCATCGGTACCGACGACGGCGGCGTCATCCCGCCCGCCGGGGACGGCGGTGGGATGACGCACGACCCGG
>JAYTLP010000321.1:0-23726 GCA_043729375.1 Myxococcales bacterium | reverse complement strand
TCCGGCGCCGACCTGCGCGCGATCCAGGAGCTGCTCGGCCACGCGTCACTGAAGACGACCGCGCGCTACGCCCACGTCGACACCGAGTACCTCATGCGCGAGTACGCCGCGCACCACCCGCGCGCGGGCTCGACACAGGCGGCGCTGCCGAAGAAGAGCTGAGCCATGCCGGCCGAAGCCGTGCATCTCTCCGCGCTCGAGGACACGTTCGCGGACGCTGCGCTCGCGCCCTCGTGGGCCGACCTCGAGCTGCGGCGATGCCACCGGCTCGGTGCGGTGCTGCTCGACCTCGCCTACTTCGACGGCTTCACGCGCTCCGTGGTGCGCTACGTGCTGCGCCGGCCGGTCGCGACCTCGCCGCTCGGTGACGCGCTGCACAAGCTCGATCCATCACGCGTAGGCGCGGCGCTGCTGAAGGAGGCCGCGGTGCTCCGCGCGCGCCCGAGCTCGCGACGCGACGGCGACCGGCTGCTCGCGGTCGGGCTCGGGTTCGTGTCCCACCTCGCGGTCGACTCGCGGCTGCACCCGCTCGTGAACGCGCTGGCCGGTGCGCGTGCGACTCGTCTTGGTGACCACGCGGCGCGCCAGCACAGCGAGGTGGAGAAGTTTCACAGCATCCTCTTTCACGAAGCGCGGCTCGGCTTCGACTTCATGGGCAGCGACCGCATCGCGGCGTACATCGGCGTCGACGGGGGTGCGCTCGGCGGCTTCATCGGCGACGCGTACGGTCGTGCCATCGCATCGGTGCACGGTTGCGCGCCGACCCGCGCGACGATGCTGCGCTGGGTGCGTGGCTACGGCCGGTACGCGCGGCTCCTCGCGTCATTCGTCGGTGGCCGCATCATGCCGCGCGCGACGAAAGACGAGGTGCGGGCCGAGGTGTACGACGACGCAGGCTTCGTTGCGCACTATGGCGAGGCCGTCGCGCGCTCGCGGGCCTACGTCGAGGCTGCGCTGGGCCTTGCCGTGGGGGCGGACGAGGCTTCGTATCATCGCGTGGTGCTGCCCGGCTCGATCGACGATCCGCCAGGCGCCACCGACCGCGAGCGCGGGGCCGGCGTCCCTGGTAGATTCCGCGTCCCATGATGCGACAAGAGAGTCACTCCACGACGGTGATCGCGGTCCGCAGAGGCGGTCGAGTCGTCCTCGCCGGCGACGGTCAGGTGACGCTCGGGCAGACGATCGTTAAGGGGACCGCGCGCAAGGTGAGGCGCCTCGGTGACGGCAAGATCATCGCCGGGTTCGCAGGCTCGGCTGCGGATGGCATCGCTCTGTTCGAGCGGCTCGAGGAGCGGCTCCGCTCGTCGGGCGGGGTGCTCGCGAGAGCGGCGGTCGACCTGGCCAAGGACTGGCGCACCGACCGGGCACTCCGCAAGCTGGAGGCGCTGCTGGTAGTCGCCGATCTCGAGCGCACGTTCTTGCTCACGGGCTCTGGCGACGTGCTCGAGCCCGACGGCAGCGCAGTGGCGGTCGGCTCCGGAGGCAGCTTCGCCCTCGCCGCCGCGCGCGCTCTCCTCGAGCACACGGAGCTCGATGCACACACCATCGCGGAGCGCGCGCTCGGCATCGCCGCGGACATCTGCATTTACACGAACTCGCACCTTTCGTTCGAGGAGCTCCCCGCATCATGAGCAGCCGCAACGCACCGCCTCCGCCGACTCGTGACGCGCGCCTCCTCACGCCGCGCGTCATCGTCGAGGAGCTCGATCGGTACGTCGTCGGGCAGAAGGCGGCCAAGCGCGCCGTCGCCATCGCGCTCCGCAACCGCTGGCGGCGCCAGCAGGTTCCGAGTGATCTGCGCGACGAGATTGCGCCGAAGAACATCATCATGATCGGACCGACCGGTGTCGGGAAGACCGAGATCGCCCGCCGCCTCGCGCGCCTCACCGCGGCGCCGTTCTTGAAAGTCGAGGCGTCCAAGTTCACCGAGGTCGGCTACGTCGGTCGCGACGTCGACTCCATCGTCCGCGATCTCACGGAGATCGCCATCAAGCTCGTGAAGGACGAGGAGCAGCAGAAGGTCCGCACGCGCGCGCAGGAAGCCGCGGAGGAGCGCCTGCTCGATCTCCTTCTGCCGCGTCCGGGCAAGCCGGCCGAGAGCGCAGCGACGGAAGGACAGGCTACCCGCGAGCGCCTGCGCACCCTCCTCAAGGAGGGCAAGCTCGACGACCGCGAGGTCGAGCTCGACGTCTCCGATACCGGGCAAGGCATGCTCGAGGTCTTCTCCGCACCGGGCATGGATCAGATCGGCTTCGACATGGGCAAGATCCAGTCGATGTTCCAGGGGCGTCAGCAGCCGCGTCGCCGCAAGGCCAAGGTGCCGCAGGCGATGGAGCTGCTCATCGGCGAGGAGGCCGGCAAGCTCATCGACATGGACAAGGTCATCTCCGAGGCCATCTTCCGCGCCGAGAACTCCGGCATCGTCTTCCTCGACGAGATCGACAAGATTGCCGGCGGCGGAAAGCAGGGTGGCGGCGCTGACGTCTCCCGCGAGGGCGTGCAGCGCGACCTGCTCCCGATCGTCGAGGGCTCGGCCGTCACGACGAAGTACGGCGTCGTGCGCACCGACCACGTGCTCTTCATCGCGGCGGGCGCGTTCCACGTCGCGCGGCCATCGGACCTCATCCCCGAGCTGCAGGGACGCTTTCCCATCCGCGTCGAGCTCGAGGCGCTGTCCAACGAGGATTTCGTCCGCATCCTCACCGAGCCGGAGAACGCGCTCACGCGACAGTACGAGGCGCTGCTCGCCACCGAGGGCGTGAAGATCGAATGGCACGCGGACGCGGTCACCGAGCTCGCGCGCCTCGCCACGCGCGCCAACGAGCGCCTCGAGAACATCGGCGCGCGCCGCCTGCACACGATCCTCGAGCGGCTCCTCGACGAGCTGTCCTTCGAGGCGCCGCACCTCGCGGGGACGACGGTGCCCATCACCGCGTCCTACGTACGCGAGCGACTCGAGAGCATCGTCGAGAACGAAGATCTCTCGCGATACATTCTGTAGAGGCGGCCTGCATCTGCTTCCTAGTGGTCTCGGCCCCCGCTTGACGCCCGCGGTCCCGAAGCCAACCCTATGGGTATGTTCACTCAGACCGACGGCCTGGCCGAGCAGCAAGCGCTCATCGCACGCGCCGAGAAGGAGCTCACGCACAACTACAAGCAGCAGCCGCTCGTGCTGCGCCGTGGCGAGGGCTGCAAGGTGTGGGACGTCGCGGGTCGCGAGCTCCTCGATCTGACGGCCGGCATCGCCGCCTGTCCGCTCGGGCACGCGCACCCGAAGCTCACCGCGGCGATCGCAGCGCAGGCAGGTCGCCTCATTCACGTCTCGAATCTCTACTACAACGAGCAGCAGATCCTGCTCGCCGACCGGCTCGTGAAGCTCGCCGAAGGCCTCGGCGATCCGCGCGTGTTCTTCTGCAACTCCGGCGCGGAAGCCAACGAGGCTGCCATCAAGATCGCAAAGCGCTGGCAGCACGTGGTGCAGGGGCGGCCGGAGCGCATCGAGGTGCTGTCGTTCGAGGGCTCCTTCCACGGCCGCTCGATAGCGACGGTGGCGCTCACCGGTCAGGAGAAGTACCGCGCCGGGTTCGGTCCGCTCGTCGAGTGGGCGCGCATCGTGCCGTGGCCGGAGTCGGCGAACGACCAGCGCGCGCTCGATGCGATCACCACGTCCACGTGTGCAGTCATCATCGAGCCCATCCAGGCCGAAGGCGGCATCCGGGTGCCGCTGCCCAGCTTCCTTTCGGCCCTGCGCCAGCGCTGCGACGAGACCGGGACGGTGCTCATCTTCGACGAGGTGCAGACCGGCGTCGGTCGCACCGGCACGTTTTACGGCTGGCAGCAGACCGGCGTCGTGCCGGACGTCCTGTCCATGGCGAAGGGTCTCGGCGGTGGCGTGCCCATCGGCGCCATGGTCGCGAGTGGCAAGCTCGCCGAGGGCTTCGCGCCCGCCACCCACGCGTCCACGTTCGGCGGCAACCCGCTCGCGTGCGCGGCAGCGAACGCCGTGCTCGCATGCATCGAGGAGGACCACCTGCTCGCGCGCGTCGTGGAGCTGGGCGAGCACCTCGGCCGTGGGCTCGAGGTCCTCGCGAAGAAGTACGCGCGCGCCGTCGGGGTTCGCGGCCAGGGGCTCATTCGCGGTCTGGCGCTCGACGGTGATGCGGTCCCCGTCACCACGAAGTGTCGAGAGAAAGGCGTGCTGCTCTCGGTCGCAGGCGGGACCGTCGTGCGCTTCGTGCCCGCGTTCGTCGTGACGAAGGCCGAGCTCGATCGCGGCCTCGCGGTCCTCGACGAGGCGCTGGCGACGTGAAGCGCGACTTCCTCGACCTCTCCGACCTCGGCGCCGATACGCTCCGCGCGCTCGTACCGGCGGCAGCACGTCTCAAGCGAGAGCGTCGCGCCAAGGGCCCGCGCCCGCTCGAGGGTCGCACGCTCGGCATGATCTTCGAGAAGGCCTCGACGCGCACGCGCGTGTCGTTCGAGGTCGGCATGTTCGAGCTGGGCGGCCACGCGGTGTACCTGTCGCCGGAGGGCTCGCAGATCGGCCGTGGCGAGCCGATCCGCGACACGGCGCGTGTGCTGGGCAGCTACTGCGACGCGATCCTCATCCGCACGTTCGGAGAGGAGCGGCTGCGCGAGCTGGCGCAGTGGTCGCCGATCCCCGTCATCAACGGGCTGACCGACCAGACGCACCCGTGCCAGCTCCTCGCGGATCTCCTCACCACCTGGGAGCGCCTCGGGCCCGCGGCGCTCGAGCCCGGCAAGCTCCGCTACGCGTGGGTCGGCGACGGCAACAACATGGCTCACTCGTGGATCGAGGCTGCAGCGCTCCTCGGTCTGCACCTGTCGCTCGCGTGTCCGGCCGGGTACGACCCGGATCCCGAGCGCATCGAGCGCGCACGCAGGAACGGGCATCCGCAGACGAAGATCGAAGTGGTCCGCTCACCCGCCGAGGCCGTACGCGGCGCGTCCGTGGTGTCGACGGACGTGTGGGCCTCGATGGGCGAGGAGGCACAGGCCACGGCGCGCGCGCGTGCGTTCGCCGCCTTCTGCGTCGACGAGAAGCTGGTCGGGCTCGCCACCGCAGACGCCATGGTCTTGCACTGCCTGCCTGCCCACCGCGGCGAGGAGATCACCGACGCCGTCCTCGAGGGCCCGCGCTCGGCGGTCTTCGAGCAGGCCGAGAACCGACTCCACGCTCAGAAGGCCGTGCTGCTGTGGGTGCTCGGCGAGTCCCTCTTGGGCTAGGCTGTTGTGACGATGGCTTCCGACCCGCTCGCAGACCTTGCGCCCCGCGACGCCGTGCCCCACTTTCGCTCGGCGACGCCGCTCGCCGAGCTCGGGCTCGGCCCGGAGGAGGGCTTCGTGCTCTCGCGCATCGACGGCAGCTCGAAGCTCGGTGACCTCCTCAACCTCGTGCCCTTTCCACCGGAACGCACCGTCCAGATCCTGCGCCGCCTGTGGATCGCGGGCGCCATCGAGATCGAGGGCCACACCCCGCCGGTACTTGCGAGCAAGCCTTCCTCGGCCTCGTCCATTTCCGTCACCGCCAGGGCGCCTGCGGTGTCGGACGTCCCGCCCGGGGTCGAGCTCACGCTCGAGCAGATCCGGACCATCGACGCCTTCTTCGAGGCAGTGCAGTCGCGCGATGCGTTCGACCTGCTCGGCGTCGCCCGCACCGCCGACAAGAAGGACATCAAGCGCGCGTACTTCAAGCTGTCGAAGGACTTCCACCCCGACCGCTATTTCGGTAAGAACCTCGGCCCCTACAGCGCCCGGCTCACCCAGATCTTCCAGGCGCTGAAGTCGTCCTTCGAGCTCCTCTCCGACGATCAGCGGCGAACGGCCTACCTGGACAGCCTCGGGGGCTGAAAGCGGCCGGGCATGGTACATTTTTCCGCTCCGGACGCTCTTGGGATGCGCGTGCCAGCACGATGTGACCCTTCGATATGAACCACAGGAAGAACAGACATGGCTGATCGAGTCATCGGGATCGACCTCGGAACCACCAACTCGTGCGTCGCGATCGTCGAGAACGGCGCGCCGGTCGTCATCCCCAATCGCGGCGGCTACAAGACCACGCCGTCGATGGTCGCCATCGCCGAGAATGGCAAGCGCCTCGTCGGGCACATCGCCAAGCGTCAGGCCATCACCAACGCCGAGCACACCGTGTACGCGGCCAAGCGTCTCATCGGTCGCAAGTGGGGCTCGCCGCCGGTCCTGCAGGCGCTCGAATCCTCGTCGTACAAGATCGTCGAGGGTCCGCACGAGGACGTGCGCGTCATGCTGCGCGGCCAGTCCGTCTCGGTCCCCGAGATCTCCGCGTACGTGCTCCAGGAGATGAAGCTCATCGCCGACGAGTACCTCGGCGAGCCCGTCGGCAAGGCAGTCGTCACGGTGCCCGCGTACTTCAACGACGCGCAGCGCCAGGCCACCAAGGACGCCGGCAAGATCGCAGGTCTCGACGTCATCCGCATCATCAACGAGCCCACCGCCGCCGCGCTCGCGTATGGCTTCGGCAAGAACCTCGAACGCAAGGTCGCTGTGTTCGACCTCGGCGGCGGAACCTTCGACATCTCGGTGCTCGAGCTCGGCTCGGGTGTCTTCGAGGTCATCTCCACCGCAGGCGATACGTTCCTCGGCGGCGAAGACTTCGACAAGCGCATCATCGACTGGCTCGTCTTCGGCTTCGCCAAGGACCATACCGTCGACCTGCGCAAGGACAAGATGGCACTCCAGCGCCTGAAGGACGTGGCCGAGAAGGCCAAGTGCGAGCTGTCGGCAGCCAAGGAAGCGGAGATCAACCTGCCGTTCATCTACTCGCAGGGCGGAGAAGCTCTCCACCTCCAGCGGATGCTCTCGCGCGAGACGCTCGAGGAGCTCACCGCAGACCTCGTCACTCGCTGCGTCGAGATCTGCCAGAAGACGCTGCGCGACGCGAACATCGAGAAGAGCGAGATCGAGGAAGTCATCCTCGTCGGCGGCATGACGCGCATGCCGCGTATCCAGGCCGCGGTCGAGGAGTTCTTCGGCCTCGCGCCGTGCAAGGGCGTGCATCCCGACGAGGTCGTTGCGCTCGGGGCGGCCATCCAGGGCGCGGCGCTGCTCGACTCGTCGTCCGAGATGCTGCTCCTCGACGTGACGCCGCACTCCCTCGGCATCATGATCAAGGGCGGCTACTTCCACCGCCTCATCCAGCAGAACTCGACCGTGCCGACGCTGGCCAGCCACATCTTCACCACGGTCAAGGACAACCAGACGTCGGTGAAGATCCTCGTCCTCCAGGGCGAGAGCGACCGCGCGGAGGAGAACGAGCTGCTCGGCGAGTTCATCCTGACCGGCCTGCGCCGTGCCAAGGAGGCCGAGGTCGAGATCGAGGTCACGTTCGACATCTCCGCCGACGGCATCGTCAGCGTCTCGGCCAAGGATCAGGAGACGGGCCTCAAGCAGGCCATCACCGTCACGGCCACCTCGGGTCTCACCGAGGAGGAGCTGCAGAGGATGGTGGAGCAGTCTCGCGACTACATGGTCGACGCGAAGCAGTCCGAGGAGGTCGAGCGCCACAAGCAGAGCGCCGAGAAGCTCATCGGCGAGATCGAGCAGCTCTTCCCGCAGGTCGAGACCGCCATCAACGGCAGCGACTTCGGGCAGGACGCCGTGAAGAAGGCGCGCGGCGTGATCGAGCGCGCGCACCGTGCCGTCGAGGCCAAGGACCTGCAGGCCATCGACGACGCCTCGGAGGCGCTCACGAGGACGCTCAACATGTTCCGCGGCGTCGTGCACAAGGCGCGCGTGGGCTGACCGTGGCCGACGACGGCGACGATCGGCGCGAAGCCGCGGCGTGCGTGGAGCGCGGCGTGGAGCGGTACGCCGAGGGGCAGTACGCGGCCGCGCAGAACGAGCTCGAGGCCGCGCTCGCGCTGAACCCAGGCCACCCGCGCGCGCTCGAGTGTCTCTCGTGGGTGCGCGAGATCGCCGCGGGTCGTCGGCACCCTTCGTCCGACACGTACCAGGCCGTCGTCGACGATCCCGCGCCGCGTCCACAGCGGGCTGTCCTGACGCACGTCGTCTCCCAGCCGGTGCAGACGGGCCGCACGAACCCCGACCTGTTCGCCAGCGACGTCATCGGACCGCACGTGCCAGCGCCCTCGCCCCAGCGGCTGGCATCGAACCCCGTCCTGCGCGCCATCGTGCCGTTGCCTGCGCCGCCGCGCGCGTCGAACTCCGGCGTGCCCCGCGTGGGGCTGCCCGGTGTGACGCTGCCTGACGCCGCGGTCGCCGTCGGCAAGCCTGCGGTCGTCAACCCGCCAGCGCCCGAGCCGATGGAGCGGAGCCAGCTCGACGACGCGCCCGAATCCGTGACGCGCGAATGGTCCACGATCGCGACGGTCAGCCTCCCTCAGCTGGACGTGCCCGAGCTCAGCGAGGAGCAGATCGCGAACCTGCTCGATCTCGATCACGGCCAGGGCTTCACGCTCTCGGCCGGCCCGCCGCCGGCAACGGCGTTCGCCCGCCCCGCGGACGAGTCGCTCGACGACGCCGACGACGACGCCGACGACGACGCCGACGACGACGCCGACGAGGTCGACCGCACCCATGTCCGACTGCACGAGAGCACGTCTGCGACCTCGAGCTCCGGCGAGTACGAGGTCCAGGTGTCCGGTGGGCACGACGAGGACGAAGACCCACCGGCGCTGGCGCCGCTCACTGCGCCGGAGCCCGAGCTGCCGCGGATCACGCAGACGCGTATCCAGCGGCCCGATCCATCGGCCCAGCTCTCCATCGACGATGCGGCGTCTTCGTCCCCGACGAGTCCCTTCGGCCATCCGCGCCTCCCCACACCCGCCATGCAGCCCGCGGTGGCGAACCCCGAAGCGCTGGAGGCGGCCCTGCAGGGGCGCGACCGCCGGCGCATCGTCGAGCTCGCGGACGGCATCGTGCAGAGCGGCATGCCCGGTCACGAGGAGCTGCTGACGCGCGCCTACGAGCACGTCGTCGGCGATCTCTTCGCGGTCCCGCGCTATGGCAAGGCGACTCCCGACCTCGACTCGCGCTCGGCGTTCCTGCTCTCGCGCATGGACGGCTCGATGTCTCTGGACGACCTGCTCGACATCAGCGGCATGCCGCGGGCCGACGCGTTGCGCGTGATTGCCCGGCTCATCGTCGCCGGCGTGGTGGTGACGCAACGATGATCGGACAGCTCCACAGCGGGCACCGTTCGCACCGCCTGGGCCGCGCTCGCACACGTCTACTGTCACCACGAGATCCGCGACCATCTCCCCGCGGCCGCGCCGCCGACCTCCATCCGCTGTTCGATATGATGCGCGTCCGCGGCGAGGATCCGCGGCAGGACGTCAGCCACGCGCGCGTGCACGAAGTCGTGGCGCGCGCGTCCGGGGAGTTTCCCGCCGTCCCGCCGGGCCCGTGGTAGCAGGCCGCAGCATCACGGCGCGCGTGACGACGAGGGGAACCGGCGGGCGTCGCCTGGCGTGCGTGCGACGACCGTGTAAGAACCAAGCTGCAGCGAGCCGGGGAGCATCGCGGCGAGGCTGAAGTGGCCGTCGTTGCCGGTCCGCGTGCGGCCGATGCGTTGCGCACCGGGTGCGCTGTCGAGATAGATCTCGATGGGCAGATCGACGGCCGGTGCACCGTCGTTCGACGTGACTGCTCCGCCCACGTCGATGGTGTCGCCGCGGAACGCGACGCGCTCGCTGACGGTGAGCACGACGTGTGTGCCGTCCCTGCTCGTCGCGCCGGGCTTCGCGGCGGTGCGCAGCTGAGCGTCGCCCTCGAGCAAGCCCTGCAGATCCACGCGCGAGCTCTCGCCGCGGCCGCCGGCACCCGCGCCTCCGGCCGCGTGGTCCGGCGGCGTCTCGTTCGCAGTGAACTGGGGCGGGCGGGGTAGCGTGTCCTCGCTGCGTGGCCTGTGCACGGGCTGCTCCTCGTTCCCGGCGACCCGATCGTCGAGTGCCGCGCCACCGAGGTTGATCCGTCGCCAGCCGACCCGCGGCAGGTACACCTCCACGAACACGTGCAGCTCGTTCTCCACGTAGCGCGAGGGAATGCCGGCTGCGAGCGCCGTGATGAGGAACGCGTAGGCGCGGTGACGGCAGACGCCCCGACGCCCGAGCGCGAGGTCGCGGTACGTCGAGGTCGACGCGGCCGGGAGATCGCCGGCCTCGAACGAACGAAAGTGCGCAACGAGGCGGGAGAGCACTGCGGCGAGCAGCGTACGAGGACCGGGATGCACGTCGAGAGCCGAGAGCACCGCCTGCGCCTCGCTGCGCAGCGCCGCCGGGAGCGGCGGCAGAAGGATGCGCGGCTCCTCGTCGAGGCGCGCGTCCCGGATCGGCCCGCCGAAGTAGGTCTGCGGTGCATCGGTCAGCCACACCAGGCGCCGCTGGCCACCGCCGCCACCCGTACTCGTTGCGCGCACGTAGAGGTTGTCCGCTGCGTCTCGCGCGAAGTCGAGCGCGGTCGGCGATGTCACGGGATCGGTGCGGTAGGCGAGGATGCGCGACTCTGCAGCCACGGAGGGGAGTGGCACCCAGCGGCCCGGCTCGAGGTCCACGACGATGGAGCCCCAGAACGCGTCGTAGTCGGGGCGACGCGCTTGCGTGCCGAGCACCGCGACCGGCCGCTTGTCGCTCGAGAACACGGAGAGCGAGCCGTCCTCTTCCGCCCGGTCGAGCACCGACAGGCGCTTGTAGGGGAACACCGAGGGTGTAAAGACGGCGTGGTACGTGTGCGACACGGCCACGTCCTTGCCGGTGTCACGGTCCATGGTCACATGGGCTCGACGCTCGGGCGGAGGGTCGCCCGACAACGGAGGCCCACCGAAGCTGCGCGGCTGCGTCTCGGGCTCGGGGTGGAACACCTGCTCCCCGGGCATCGGCGATGGGCCGTCGCCGGGGGCCAAGAGCAGGTGTCCGTCCTGCTCGACGGCGGTGACCTCCTTGCGCGGACCCTGGGAGGTGCAGATGCCGTCCTTGCAGCGCGCGTTCGCCGCGCCGCCGAAGAACACGCGCTCGTGGAGCACGGGGTCTGCCGTGGCAATGCCCGCAACCACAGCGATTGCGCAGGTGGCGGCACACGCTTCCGACACGAGCCATGCCGTTCGCACGCGACGAACCATGGACCGCAGCATACGACGCGGAACGAAGCCCGAGCTGGTTTCACGCGCAACAAAGCTGATAAACTGAGCTACCTCGTGTCCTTCACCGACGCTTCCAGGACCCAAGAAGCTCGCGCCCAGAGTGGCGAGATCGCGATGTCTCGTCGCATCTTCGTCAACCGGAACCTGCGCATGGACGAGTGCGACCTCGTCGGCTTCGACATGGACTACACGCTGGCGCTCTACAATCAGCCGAACCTCGAGGCGCTCTCCATCGCCTGCACGCTCGACAAGCTCATCGAGCGTCGCGGCTATGCCGACTCGATCCGCGGGCTCACCTACGACCCGACCTTCGCCATCCGCGGGCTCGTCGTCGACCGGCACACCGGCAACATCATCAAGATGGATCGCTTCGGCCGGGTGGGTCGCGCATACCACGGCCACATCCCGCTGACGCCGGCGCAGGTCGGCAAGACGTACGCAGCCGAGCGCATCAAGCTCTCACAGCCGCGCTGGGCATCCATCGACACGCTGTTCGCGCTGCCCGAGGTCGTGATGTTTGCGTCCATCGTCGAGCACCTCGAGCCGGCGGGCCCGGTCGCGTACTCGAAGCTGTGGCAGGACATCCGCGAGTGCATCGACGAGGCGCATCGTGACGAGTCACTGAAGAGGGTCATCAAGGCCAAGCTCGCCGACTACATCGTGCGTGACCCGGATCTCGCTCTGTCGCTGCACAAGCTCCGCTCGGCGGGCAAGCGTCTCTTCCTGCTCACGAACTCGGCGTGGGACTACACCGAGGCCGTGATGGGACACCTCCTGAGGGGGGCGCTGCCCGCGTACTCCGACTGGCGAAGCTTCTTCGACATCATCGTTTGCTCCGCGCGCAAGCCGAGCTTCTTCACGGACCGCGATCCGTTCTACGAGCTCGACGACGCCGGCCAGCGCGGCACCGCGGTCACCGACACCCTCCGCCGCGGCATCGTCTACGAGGGGGGCAACATCGTGGACTTCGATCGCCTCTCCGGGTCGAGCGCGAGCCGCATCCTCTACATCGGCGACCACATCTACGGCGACATGCTGCGCGCGAAGAAGTCGTCGGGCTGGCGCACGGCCATGGTGCTGCAGGAGCTCGAAGGCGAGCTCTCGCAGATGGAGTCGCAGCGCGAGGCACTCGCTCGCATCGAGGACCTCGAGCGGCGGTGCATCCGGCTCGAGTCCGACGTGACGTATCAGCAGCTCGTGTGGAGGTCGCTGCACAAGGACGAGCGTCGCCCGCGCGAAGCCGCCCAGCTCGAGAACCAGCGCGCCGAGGTCAAGCGCAAGCTCGACGAGCAGAAGGCGCAGCTCCGGGCGGTCACCTCGGAGCTCGCCCAGCTCGAGGTCGACGTCGACCGGGTCTTCAACCCGTACTGGGGTCCCATCTTCAGAGAGGGTACCGAGAACTCGCGCTTCGCAGAGCAGGTCGAGTCGTACGCGTGCGTGTACACGAGCCGCGTCTCCAACTTCCTCGCCTACTCACCGGTGCGCCACTACCGCGCGCCGCGCGCGCACATGCCGCACGAGCTGGTGTGACGGCGCGTCTACGCGTCGCCACCTTCGTCCTCGTCGGGGCCGTGCTGGCGTCGAGGGTGCTGGGTTTCTTGCGCGACGCGTACATCGCCGCGGCGTTCGGTGCGAACGGCGAGACCGACGCCTTCTATGCAGCCTTCACGATTCCCGACATCCTCAACTACCTCGTTGCGGGCGGCACGCTCTCCATCACGTTCATCCCCATCTACACGAAGTGGCTCGCGGCAGAGCGGTCCGACGAGGGCGATCGTGTGTTCTCCACCATCGCGACACTCATGGTCTCGGTGCTCACGGTGGGTGTCGTCGTCCTCGGCGTCGCGACACCGGCCATCGCCCGGACCTACCTGCACAAGCTCAAGCCCGGAGATCTGGGGCTCGCCATCCACCTCTCGCGCATCCTCCTGCCCGCGCAGATCGCGTTCTACGTGGGAGGCCTCGCCTCCGCCACGTTGATGTCGCGGCAGAAGTTCGTGGCCGCGTCGTTCGCCCCGCTGCTCTACAACCTCGGCACGATCGCCGGAGGTGCTCTTCTCGGGGCACGCTTCGGGGTCGCCTCGCTCGCGTGGGGTGCCCTCGTCGGCGCGCTCGTGGGACCGCTCGGAGTGCAGCTCGTCTCGGCCGTGCGCGAGGGCCTCCGCTTCCGGCCGCGACTCGACCTCTCGCACCCCGACGTGAAGATGTGGGTGAAGCTGAGCCTGCCGCTCATGATAGGCGTCTCCCTCGTCACGGCGGACGAATGGATCATCCGCTACTTCGCCGCGGGCACCGAGGGCGCGATCTCGCAGCTGTCGTATGCGCGCAAGCTCGTGTGGGTGCCGATCGCAGTGGCCGGCCAGGCGGTGGGGCAGGCCTCGATGCCGTTCTTCGCGCGACTGTTCGCCGAGGGCAAGCGCCAGGAGCTCGGACAGCTCGTGGCCAACGCGGCGCGCGGATCGGCCGTTGTGGCCGCGCTCGCAGGCGGAGCGCTAATCGCCGTTGCCGTGCCGGCGGTCGACCTTCTCTTCCGTCGCGGTCACTTCGACACCGCGCAGGTGCAGCCGACCGCGCTCTATGTCGCGCTGTTCGCGGTCGCGATCCCGCTGTGGGGCCTCCAGGGCATCATTGCGCGCGCGTACTATGCGGCAGGGGACACGCTCGTGCCGATGGCCGCGGGCACGCTCGTCACGCTCGTCACCCTGCCGCTCTATGCCGTGCTCGAGCGCAGCCTCGGCACGCCGGGTCTCGTCCTCGGCTCCGACCTCGGCATCTTCCTGCACACGGCTGCCTTGCTGTGGCTGTTGCCGCGCCGCTTGCCGGAGCTCGATCGCGGTCGGCTCATCGCACAGGTGCTGCGTGGGTTCCTCGTGGCCGCCCTCGCGGCGACGCCGGCGTACCTCGCGTCCACTCACCTGCCGCACGGCAACCTCGTTGGCCACTCGCTCGACTTCGTGCAGATCTTCGTCGGCGGCTTCGTGTTCATCGGCGTCGCAGTCGCCGTGGCAGGACCGCTCGGCGTCAGCGAGGCCGGGCTGCTCATGGCCCGCGTCCGTCGCCGCGTGCGCCGCGCTACCGCGAAGTAGGCGGCCACCGACCGGCCAGCATCGCGTCGCAGTCGGCGTGGAAGCCCGGGTCGCGGAAGCGGTCGCGCGCGCGCTCGATGGCGCTCACGGCCGCATCGTCTCCGGCTGCAGTGAAACCGAGCAGCCAGGCCATGCCGCGCGCGGCGACGAGCTCGGGCGTGCTGCCGAGCTCTGCCGTGACCTTGTCGACGAGCGCGCCGCGCAGGTCGCCGAGCGCATCCATCGTGGCACCGTGCTGGAGCTGACGGAAGGCTGCCTCCGCGGTGTCACCGAGGAAGGCCCGGTACGCCGTGATGCCGAGCGTGGGCTGCAGGCGTGCGAGGGCGCCGAGCAGCGTCGAGAAGAGGCGCGGCGCCCAGACGAGCTGTGCGGGGAGCACGGTGATCACGAGCGGCACCCGCAGCGCGAGCGCGTCGTCGTCTGCCATCGCAGCATCGAGGCCGTCCGCGTCGTCGTCGAGCAGGTGACCTGCGATCCGCGCCGTCGCGCCGAGTGGACCGCCGTTGCGCGTGGCCCGTGCAAGCGCGGGAAGCGCCGCATGCGCGTCGAGGCGCACGAGCGCGAGCAGCGACGCGAGGCCCACGGTGGCAAACGGTGGGTCGATGCCCCGCGCGAGTCGCTCGACGGCGGCGTCGTATGGTGCGTGCAGCACGAGCGCCTCGACGAGCGCGAGGCTGGTGACGGGGCCGTCACGGCGCAGCTCCTCGTCGAGCGTGACACGCTGCACGTCGACAGGGCGGCCGTGCACCATCACCGAAAAGCTCATCGCATGGTCAGTGTCCGCCGTACGCGCGCGCGCGGCGCTTGAGCGAGCCGTCGGGTCCCTTGCCGATAAGCACCAGCACGTCGAGGTCGGGCTTGCGATCGAGCGGTCCCTGCGCGCCCGGCCGCAGGCACGGGATGACGTCCAGCCGCGAGCCTTCGTCGAGCTGCTCGTCGGTAGCGAGCGCACGCAGCCGGATGCGCGCGGCGGGCGGGAGCCCCAGCGCGCGCTTCAGCGATCGGTCGTCCTTGCGCTCTCCGCCGGGCGGTGGCACCTCGCGACACAGGCCGCCGGCGGCGGCAGCGGCGACGGCCGCATCGCCGTCGTCGGTGACTAGCCTGACAAGTGTCGTGCTTGCGGACAGAGGCAGCGCGTCGGCGACCGCGCGTCGCACCGTGTTGTCCTTCGTCGTGGCGAGCTGCACGAGGCCCTGCGTCGTGGAGGCGAGCGTGCCGAGCGTGCCGAGCGTGCCGAGCGCCCCGATGGCGTAGACCGCTGCGACCCGCAGCGGCGCGGGACGGTCTTCCCGTGCGGCGAATGCGGCGAGCGAGTCCACGGCGGCGCGTGGCAGATCGGCCGGCAGCTCGTCGAGGGCGCTCTCGTTGCGCGTCACGCGCTCACACAGCTTACGGACCGCGTCCAGCGTCTGCTGCGCAACGGGCAGCGGCGTCTCCGCGCGCCCGGCGAACGCCACGAGTCGGGGCAGGAGCTGTAGTCCTTCGTCGCACAGCACCACCGCGGAGAGCGCCGCCTGCTGCATGTCGGGCGAGCCGCGCTCGAGAAGCGCGACGAGGCGCGGTGCCCCGATGCGGCGCGCGATTCGCTCGAGCTCCACGTCGTCGTGGCGCGCGAAGGTGCGCTTGAGTTCGTCGGGCGTGGGCCGCAGCACGGATGTCGAGCCGCCGGGTGCTGCGACGCTCGCGCGGTGGAAGGAGGCACAGACCAGCACGACGGACAGGGCGACAGCGACGCGGATCATCGAGCCCCACGATACCTCGCTTCGTCGCCCCAAAAACTTGACGCGTATTCGCCTGTTCAGTACCTTGCAATTTGTTCAGGTATGTCGCCCGAGGAGCCCCGCACAATGAGCCGCGAAGCCAGCCCGACCGCACTTCGTCACCCGCCGCGTTCGCACATGCCGGAGGTCCGGACCGACATCGTGCGCGACGACGACGAGAAGGAGCCGCTGACGGATCGCCAGCAGAAGGTGCTCGACTACATCGCGTCCTCCATCGAGAACCGCGGCTACCCGCCGACCCTGCGCGAGATCGGCGGCCACATGGGCATCCGCTCCACCAACGGAGTGAACGATCACCTGAAGGCGCTCGAGAAGAAGGGCTATCTCGAGCGCGAGGCGCTCCAGTCGCGCGCGCTGCGTCCCATCTCGCCCGATGGCGCCGGCCCCACCGGTCAGATGGTCGAGGTGCCCATCCTCGGTCGCGTCGCAGCCGGCGAGCCCATCCTCGCAGTCGAGGACGCGTCCGACACCGTCAAGGTCGACCGCTTCTTCCTCGGTGCCAACCGCGAGGTGTTCGCGCTGAAGGTCAAGGGCGAGTCGATGATCAACGCCGGCATCTACGACGGCGACTACATCTTCGTGAAGAAGCAGCTCGCCGCGAAGAAGGGCGACATCGTCGTCGCCATGATCGAGAACGAGGCCACGGTGAAGTACTTCCACCCCGAGCCCGAGAACGATCGCATCGTCTTCATGCCCGCCAACGACCGCATGGCGCCCATCATCGTGCGCAAGCGCGACTGGAAGAGCGTCAACCTCATCGGTCTCGTGGTCGGAGTGTATCGACGGTACTAGCGGCCGGTACTGGCGGCCGGTACCAGCGGCGCGGGAGACGGGCGACTGCGCGTATCAGCGTGCGCCAAACGTATCGCGCTGGTCGGTGCAGCGCGGCTGCGAGACCGCGGGCGTCGTTGTCCCGTCGGTGTTAGATTTCCGAGGTGACACGGGGGCGCTTCCGCTGGCAGCGGTTCGTGGGGACGCTCGCCGTCTCCGCGGGCGTCCACGTGTTCTGGGTCATCCCGAAGCTCATCGAGCCGCTGACGGCGATGGGCAATACCGAGACGGTCGAGGAGGTCACGATGCTGCCCGACCCCGTCGAGCCGGCCTCGGCGCCGTCGGATCCCGCGGCGCCGGCCGAGCCCGAGGCGAAGAAGCCGAAGGAGAAGAAGCCGAAGCTGGCGAAGCTGGAGCCCAAGAAGCCCGAGCTGCCGAAGCCGCTCGACCCGTCGAAGCCGCCGCCGCCAGAGCCGGTCGCCAAGGTGGCCCCGCCGCCCCCTCAGCCGCCGCCGCCGCCCATCGACAAGCGCAAGCAGATGGTGAGCCAGGAGAAGTTCCCCGACGAGAAGGACAACGCCACGGCGGAGTTCCTCGCCGAGAAGAACCACACTGTGGCGGAGCAGACGCGCACGGAGAGCACGAACCTGCTGCGCGAGACGCAAGGCCAGGAGCACCAGACCACGCCGAACGAGAACCAGGCCAAGGAGGTCGGCGACAAGGATCAGAAGATCGCGGAGCTCGAGAACAAGACGGGCACCGACCTGCCGCGCTCGTCCCTGCAGAAGGGCACGGAGGGCATTTCGGAGGATCCGCGGCAGCAGAAGCCGGGGCCGCTCGCGATGCGCAACCTCATGCCGCGTACCGATCAGCGCGCCGAGGTGCAACAGCGCGACGGCGTGGAGCGGCAGGAGCTCGCGGCCGGCGAGCTCCCGATGCAGCGCAAGGGGCTCGACGGGGAGCGGGGCGGCGCGAACAAGAAGGGCGGCAAGGTCAACCTCTCCATCGACCACCACATGTACGACAACATCGAGGGCTTCTCGACGGCGGAGAAGGAGCGGCAGCTCGCTGCGCGAGGCGAGCGCTCGCACGTCAAGGGCCGCTACGACAAGTACCTCGCGAGCGTCGGCTCGCTGCGCTCCGCACTCGAAAACTTCACGCCCGATGTGAAGGTCGGTAACCAGGCAGAGCTCGGCACCCGCGCATCGCCGTTCGCGGCGTACATCACGGCGATGCACCGCCAGATCCACAAGCTGTGGACCTTCGGCTTCCTCTCCAACGAGGAGCTGCGTATGGGCAAGGGGCCATTCGACGACGAGACGCTGTGGACGCAGATCCAGATCTCGCTCAAGGACGACGGCACCGTCGACAAGCTCGGCATCGTGCGTGCGTCCGGCAACACCGCTTTCGACGCCGCCGCGCTCGACACGGTGCGCAGCGCGGCCCCGTTCCCCACGCCGCCATCGGCCATCAAGAGCGCCAACGGCAAGGTCTACCTCGACTGGCAGTTCCACCGCGACGAGCGCGCGTGCGGCACCTTCGGAGTCGACCCGCACATCCTCACGACGCCGGGCGACAACGTCGTCCACGACTCGAGCGAGACGGGCATGCCCATGCCGCACCGCACGGCCAACGGGGGCACCTCTGCCGGCGGTCTCCAGCCTGCCAAGCCCGCGCCGCAATGACGGCGAAGGCCGCACGGCATTGTGTGTTCGCGTTCGTGCTGAGCGTGACGAGCGGGTCTGTCTTCGCGGACGCAGCCGATACGGATGCGCTGTACCCACAGGCTGTCGAGCTCGAGGAAAACCACCGGCCCGACGAGGCCATTGTCGTTCTGCAGAGGCTGGTGCGCGAGAGCCCACGGTCGTCTCGAGTGCTCGACGCGCTGACGCTGCCGGTTCGGTGCTCCGTTTGAGCGCACCGCGAGGACGCGGTCGAGGAGGCGCTGGGCCTGCTCGCCGATCCCCGGTTCGCGCCCGACCGGAGCGCTCAGGTGCGCTTCCGGTCAGCCGAGGCGCTGGAGCGCGCGGGTCGCCACGAGGCGGCGGCACTGGATGCCAGCGCAGGAGCCCGGTGAGACCGACACAATCCAGGCCACGGGCCACCGGCATTGAAGGAGGCCGTCAGCGGCGTGAGACTGATCAAAATCGAGCCGCGAAGGGGTCTCGCTCGTGTCAGGGGTCCTGTAGCCGGCGCCCTGCGTCCTGTCATCTCGTGGCGTCAGTAGAGGCGCCGGAGATGTGCCTTCCGATAGTAGTGCTCGAGGATGGTTTCCACCTTGGCGCCGCGCTCCGCCATGCCCATCGCGCCGAGCTGGCACATACCGATGCCGTGACCATGGCCGAGGCCGCGCACGGTGTCGCCGTCGACGACGAACAGTGCCGAGCGGAGGTTGCCGAGCGCGCGGCGCACCTCGAGCTCGCCTTTGATGTCGCGTGATCCGGTGGTGCCGTCGACGTGTAGCGTGGAGACGCGGCCGGACACGCCGCGCGCCCTGACCGTCAGCGTGCGCGCGACCCCTATGCCGAGCCTGACGCCGATGGCCGGCAGGTCGAGCTTCACGGTCCACTGGCGCGTGCTCTCGCCGACGCGGTTGCGTGCGCAGTAGGGCTGCGGGCCGTCGTCTGCGGCGCCGTCGATGAACGCGCCGACGTTGGCGTCGGTCACGGTCGCGAACTTCGTACGCGCGCGCTCGTAGCCTTCGTCGCCGTCGAGCCGTCCGCGCAGCGCGCCGTCGGCGACGCCACCCCACACCTTCTCGTTGTCCTCGGTGTGGCCGCCGCACGACGCGGAGTAGACCGCATCGACGAGCCCGCCGCCCTCGCGCTCGAGCAGCACACCGCGCGTGGCGCTCACGGCGGCGGTGGCGCGCGGATCCTCGTGGCCCGCGCCCGCGTAGACCTGGCAGTGCTGCGTCGAGCAGAGCCGGTACGGATCTGTGAGGTGGCGCGTGCCGATCTTGGCGAGCAGCTCGTTGCGTGCTGCGATGGCCTGGGCCTTCAGCGCCTCGGGCGGCGCAGACGCCATCATCTCGGCGGGCACGAGCCCGGCGAGGAGGCGATCCTCGGGCACCGCGTTCACGACCGCGAGCTTGCCCGTGCGATCGGCGGTGACGTAGACGCGGCCGAAGTAGCGACGCGCTTCGCGACCGCCGCCCTCCTTGTCCACGTCGTCGACCTCGATGAGCCCGCTCGATGCGAACCAGAGGATCGCGTCGTTGCGCACCATCGTGCCGTGCTCGTCAGTGGCCTCGACGATCCCGGCGGGCCGGTCGGCGAGCTCAGGCTGTAATGCGGCGTCGACGGAGAACTTGCCGTGCAGCGCGGTGACGCGCGCCCGCCCGGTGATCTCGTCGACCGGCTCCCCGACGGTGACGAGCAGCCGTCGCTGATCGAGTACCTCGCCACGCACCGCGAACAGGGCGCCGGTCTCCAGCGTGGCCGGGTGCTCGCCGCGCTCGCGCCAGCGTGCGAGCTCCGCCTTCAGCGCCGCGTCGTCGCCGACGGGGAGGCGCGAGACGACGACGTGATAGCGAACCTTGCCGGGACGCCCCCGCTCTAGCTGCACGGTGTATGTGCCGCCGCCGCGGATCTCGGGGCCACCCTCACCGTCGGGATAGACGCGGAGGCCTGCACCGCGCAGCACGACTCGGTCGCGTCCCTCCGCGATGCGCACCGTGACGACGGGGAGCCCGTCGTCCGTCCACGCGAACTGGTTGGAGTAGACAACGCGCAACTTGTCGGCGCCTGACAGCTCGTCGGCGCGCGCGGACCACGACAGCGCGCACAGCAGGACGAGCGCAGCTCTCACGTGCGCAGCCTCGTCCGCGCGATGTAAGCGAGGTTCGCGACGTTGATCGTGAAGTGGGCGACCACCGCCGTGCACAGGTCGCCCCGCCACGCGGTGAGCCAGCCGAACAGGAGGCCCACGACGAGCGACATCGCCGTCCACGGGTAGAAGCGTGGCCGGGGCCGGAAGTGCAGCGCGGCGAACAGCACGGCCTGCGGCACGATGCCGATCATCGGCTGCAGCGCACCACGGAAGAACGCTTCCTCGGCAACCGACGACGACAGCGCCAGCAAAAAGATGTCGACCGATCCGAGCTGGTGCACGAGCGCATGGAACTCCTGGTGGAGTAGCCGCGCCCACTCGAGCCGACGCACGATGAAGCGCGAGAAAAACACCGCGACGCCACCGATGGCGAGCCCTCCCAGCGTCGACACGAGGAGGCCACGCGGGGGCCCGTCAGCGACCAGGAACACGTTCGGATGGTGGCGCCAGGCACCGATGCCTACCGACACGAGCAGCAGCGCACCGTAGAACGCGGCAATGACCGCGCCTTGCGACATGTGCCTTGCGCGCGGGGTGGGACCGAGCCGCACTCAGGCCCGCCAGGCCCGGTGCGTGACGCGTGGATCGCCTGCGCGCGCGCCCCACTCGAAGCGCCCGTGCAGCGCCACCTCGTGCGTGACCTTCTTGCGGCGCGTGAGCGTGAGCGTGGCCTTC
Organism: Myxococcales bacterium; assembly: GCA_043729375.1. Classification (GTDB taxonomy): domain Bacteria; phylum Myxococcota_A; class Polyangia; order Palsa-1104; family Palsa-1104; genus JBDTCO01. Next base: position 2,427 of record JAYTLP010000321.1, on the reverse strand, counting down.
GCGTCGGAAGCACGGTGCGCGTACGCAGCCTCGCCATCCGGATCGACCACCTCGAAGAGCGCCGTCTGCGCAGGCGGCGCATCGAGCTCGACCACGAGGCGGTGCGAGGGTGAAAGCGCAGCCGCGCGAAGGCGCCCGGTACCGTACTCGGCGCGGATGGGCAGCGGAGCGACGGCGCAGTCGCGCGGCAACGCACGCGCGCCCGGTCCGAAGAGGCGGAGCCGGCCGAGCTCGGGCAGCACGACGGACCCCGCCCTGCGTCGCGCGGTCTCGACGACACAGACGAGCGGCTCGCCATCCAACGTGCCGCTCAGCGTCGCACGCGTCCACGCGTAAGGACGGCGAGCGGCGCGCCGCTCGCTCAGGAACAGGAGGCGCTGGTCGAGCGCGACGTCGCACCCCGGTGCGACGATGCGTCCGGTGGCGCGCGCGAGTGCGACGCCTCCACGGTGCGCCAGCGTCTCGAGCTCGAGGGCCAGCTCGACGCCGGGCCAGCGGGGTGCCCACACACCGGCGAGCGGGAACGTGAGGTCGATGGCGCCCGCGTCGGCGCGTGAGGACTGGGCGGCGAGCGAGTGGCGATCTCCGGACAGCACGCCCACGTCGAGGTACGGAAGGCCATGCCCGCGCCGCGGCTGGGTGAGCGACAGGACGACGTCGAGCGGAGGCGCGTCGGGCGTGCGGAGGACGTGCACCTCGAGCGTATCGAGAGCGCTCGCGCGACGGAGTGCGCGAGGAGGAGTCGAACGGGAACCGAGCATACGGGCTTTACGCTACCATACGGGGCCGTTACGATTCCCCGCCCTCCCATCGTCGGAGGCGGAGCCCAAAGCCACCTCATGAGCAAAGATCTCACTGCCATCGTCATCCGTCTCGTCCCACCGCCCCCGGACACGGAGTTCCCTGCCACCGCGGGGTGGATCGAGTCCGTCGTGCGTCAGCGCGACAAGCCGGCCATCCTGCGCATCGCGCCGCTGCCGGGCCTCGGGCTCATCCAGTGCGAGGTGTCCAACACCACGGATGGCATGCCCACCGAAGATCCCGAGCTCATCGCCGCGCTGTCGGCCCGCGGGCAGGCCAGCTTCCTCCACGTGAACCACGAGGCCCAGCAGGCCATCCTGCACGGCTTCGACGGGGGCACGGCGCTCGAGGGCTTCGTCGGCAAGCCCGACGCCGAGTTCGAAGGCAAGCTCATGGAGCGCTTCGGTGCCAACCTCGAGGGTCTGCACGCTGCCGACGACCAGACACGCGCCGGCATCGGGATCGTGGCCTCGCGCACGGCGGCGCTCCTGCCCGGTCGCAGCCTGAGCCTTCCCATCGGCATGCCGTCGGGCCTCGGAACGTTCACCTTCCACGACCGCGGTGCCGAGGCGGGCCCCGACACGGAGCGCTGCACGTTCTTTGCGTTCGACAAGCCGCTCATCGATGCGCTGTGCAAGACGCCCGGCGTCGAGCTCGCCCGCATCATCGAGAGCGCGCGTCAGGGGCAGGACGCGGAGTCGGAGCACGTCGTTGCCGTACTGAAGCAGCTCGACCAGAAGCCGCTCGTCGAGGCGCCGCAGGCCGAGCGTCGCGCGCTCGTTCGCGCGGTGGAGATGATGGTGCTGGGCTCGGGCCGCGTCTTCGCGGGCGGCGACCGTGCCGGCTACTGGGAGGAGCGCGTGCTTCCGCTCCTGTCGCTGGAGTCGTCGATGCCGGTGATCGACGACGACGATCTGGAGTCGCTCGACGAGGCGAAGAGCGTGCTGCATGCGCTCGTCGAGGTCGTGCCGTCGGCAGCACCACCGGGTGGTGCGGGCCAGGTGATGGAGGGCGTCGGCGATGTCGAGCTCTCGCCGCTGCTGCCCGCCTTTGCCGAAGACGGTACGTATGCAGGCTCGGTCCTGCGACTCGATCCCGCGCGGCTCGTCGCGCAGCTCCGATCGCTCCAGGGCGACTCGCTCTCGCAGGCCGTCATGCGGATCGAGACGTCGTGGTTCACGAAGAAGACGGGCTTGCCGCCGGAAGGGGAGGTGTTCGACGCGTTCCGCAAGGCCAACAGCGATAAGGGGCAGCCCGATGTCGACCGCGTGCTGCGTCACATGAGCGAGCTGCGCGTCGTGCTCGAGGTTGCGCTCGTGAACGACCTGACCGTGGCACTGGCATTCTATGGCTGACGGGAAGGTCGTCGTCATGTCCGATGCTCTCGTCGACGCGGAGCGCAGCCCGCTGTTCCTTCGTCTGCGCGCGGTCTCTCTCACCATCGAGCTGCCCGATGGAACCGTCACGTCGGAGGGCACGTGGGACTTCGTCGAGCGCCCGGGCGGGCTCGATGCGGTCATCGTTGTCGTCTGGCGTCGCGCAGCTGGCGGCATCGAGGTGCTCGTGCGACGCGGTCTGCGCGTGCCCACGGTGCTCGGGCGTCCCTCGCAGTTGCGCGGCACGGGT
>JAYTLP010000320.1:0-3088 GCA_043729375.1 Myxococcales bacterium | reverse complement strand
GCGCATGGTCACGCGAAGAGCGTCAACCAGACCATCAAGGCGCTGCGCGCGCGCTTCGCCGACAACGTCTGCATCATCGCGGGCAACGTGGCGTCGTATGCGGGCGCGGACTACCTCGCCGCCGCAGGTGCGGATGTGATCAAGGTCGGCATCGGAGGCGGCTCGGTGTGCACGACGCGCATCAAGACGGGCTTCGGCGTGCCGCAGCTCTCGGCCATCATGATGTGCCGGGGTGTCGACCGGCCGCTCGTCGCCGACGGCGGCATCCGCACCCCTGGCGATGCGGTGAAGGCGCTCGCAGCCGGCGCCTCCTTCGTCATGCTCGGCGGCCTGCTCGCCGGCACCCTCGAGACGCCCGGCGAGGTGCGCATGCAGCGCGTCGCCGATGGCACCGAGCAGCAGGTGAAGCGCTTCCGCGGCATGGCGTCTCGCGAGGCGCAGGAAGACTTCATGGGCGCAATGGCGGAATGGAAGACGGCAGAAGGCGTCTCGCTCGACGTTCGCGTCACGGGCTCGGCGGATGCCGTCGTGCGCGACATGATGGGTGGCATCCGCTCGGGGCTCACCTACGCGGGCGCGGCCACCATCGCCGATCTCCAGCGGAAGGCGCAGTTCATCCGTGTCTCGCCTGCCACCGGCAACGAGTCCCGCGCGCACGCCCTCGATCGCGGCACGTGATTGCCCGCGCGCGCTGACACCGCGTACGATGAATCATGGTTCGACTCGCAGGGGAGCTCCTCGGTACGCATCCGCTCCTGACCGGGCTCGACCGCCGGCAGCTCGACACGCTCTTGCACGCGGGTGAGCTCGAGAGCTGGTCGGCAGGTGAGGAGGTCGTGCGCCAGGGTACGCTGGGCGACGCGATGTACCTGGTGCTCTCGGGCACCGTGTCCGTCTACATGGGCGACGGCGCGCGGGCGCTCGCGACGCTCGGGGCGGGCGAGTTTTTCGGCGAGATGTCGATGATCGAGCCTGCGGTACGCTCGGCGACGGTCCGCGCGAACGATCGGCTCGACCTGTTCCGGCTGCCGAACGTCGCGGTGACGCGCCTCTTCGGAGATGACCCGTTGCTCATGAACCGCATCCTTGTGCACGTCGTTCGCGCGCTATCGCACCGCCTGCGCAAGACCAACGAGCTGGTCGGCTCGGTCGAGAGCTTGTCGGAGTGGCTCGCGGGCTCGCTGCTGTAGCTCTGCTCAGGCGGGGCAGAGCAACGTCTCCGGGTCGATGCGCGTCGACTCGCGGGGAAGCTTGCCGAGGTCGAACAGCGGCAGCAGCTCGCGCGGGGTGATGCGCGTGCCGGGCGCGACGAGCTGGAGGGTCGCAGCGAGCACGCCGACCAGCGCTGCGGAGTCGATGCCACGCTCGCGCAGCGCACGGAGGCCGATGGCGCCGTGGCGCTTCGACAGCCGCACCTCGTCCGGGCCATTGACGAGCGGGACGTGCGCGTACCGTGGCGGAAGGAAGCCGAGCGCCTCGGACAGCAGGATCTGGCGCGGCGTGGACGACAGCAGATCGTCCGCGCGCACGACGTCGGAGATGCGCATCTCCGCATCGTCGACCACGACGGCGAGCTGGTAGGCGGGCACGTTGTCCGCGCGCCGCAGCACGAAGTCACCCACCGTGCTCGCGACGTCGTCGCTGCGGTCGCCATGGATGCGATCGGTCCAGTCGACGGAGCCCGGCTCGACGCGCAGCCTGATCGACGGCGGTCGCAGACGCGCGCGTTCCGCCACCTGCTCGCGCGTCAGCGTGCGGCACGTTCCGGGGTAGCGCGGTCCGTCGTCCAGCGGACCGTGCGGCGCCGTCGCGGCCATCGCGATCTCGCGACGCGAGCAGAAGCATGGGTACGCCTTGCCCTCGTAGACGAGCTGCGTGACCACCTCGGCGAAGCGAGCGATGCGCTCGGACTGCCGGTACGGCTCGTATGCGCCGCCGGTGTCGGGGCCCTCGTCCCAGGCGAGCCCTAGCCACCGCAGGTCTTCGAGGATGCGAGCCTCGGCGCCGGGCGCGGCACGCGGCGCATCGAGGTCCTCGATGCGGATGAGGAACTGTCCGCCCGCCTTGCGCGCATCCAGCCACGCGCACAACGCCGTTCGCGCGCCACCCAGGTGGAGGTCACCGGAAGGCGTCGGGGCGAAGCGACCGCGATAAGAGCGACGGAGAGGCATGACGGGACGTAGGAGAGACCTACTTCGAGCGACTTGCAAACGCTGACTCGTCCGGGAGGCTCGCGACTCGCGGCTCTCGGCTCGCGCTGAAGCCCAGCCTGCGGCCTTCGTCGACGATAATCAGGTCGCCTGCAAGCGGGTCAGCAGAGCGAGCGCTCGGCCAGAAGGTCGAGAGCATGCGCGTTGGGGGGGAGGCTCGTCGGGCTCTGTTCGACGAGGGGGGACGGGAACGTTTCCCTTCAGACGTTGAAGCGGAAATGCGCGGTGTCGCCATCGCGCATCACGTATTCCTTGCCCTCGATCGCGAGCTTCGCGTTGGTGCGGCAAGCAGCCTCGGAGCCGAACTTCACGAGGTCTTCCCACCAGATGATCTCGGCCTTGATGAAGCCCTTCTCGAAATCGGTGTGAATCACGCCGGCAGCGCCGGGGGCCTTCGTGCCCTTCTTGATGGTCCAGGCACGGACCTCGGTCTCGCCGGCGGTGAAGTAGGTGATGAGGTCGAGCAGCTTGTAACCGGTGCGCACGACCTTGTTGAGCCCCGGTTCGGCAAGGCCGAGCGAGGCGAGGAAGTCGGGACGCTCGGCGGGCTCCAGCGTCGCGATCTCTGCCTCGGCGGCGGCGCAGATCACGACGAGGGGCGCGCCTTCCTTGTCGGCGCGTGCGCGGAGCTGCTCGACGAGAGGATCTTTGCCCGCATCGGCATCGGCGAGCTGACCCTCCGAGACGTTGGCGACGTAGAACACGCGCTTCGAAGTGAGGAGCTGCAGCTCATGGACGAGTGCCCACTCCTCGGGCTCGAGCTTCTGCGCGCGGATGGGCATGCCGTCGTTGAGCCCCGTCGTGAGCTTCACGCAGAGGTCGTACATCGGCTTCTCGGTCTTGGCGTCGGCGCCCTTCATGCCTTTTTGCGCACGGGC
>JAYTLP010000319.1:0-10036 GCA_043729375.1 Myxococcales bacterium | reverse complement strand
CCTCGTACGCTTCCTCGACGAGAAAGGGCCGCAGGCTCTCGAGCGTTTGCTCGCGATCCCAGGGGCATCCAGTCTCGGAGAGGAGGCGGTCCATGAGCTGCACGAGCTCGGGGAGCGTGGTGCCGCGCTGCTGCGTGGCGTTCGGGTCCAAAGGGGTGCGCGGCGTCTGCATCGTAGAAAAGACGTGGTAACGTAAACGGCTTCGCGCCACAAAGGCGCCCTTCGATTTTTCAGAGGTTCCCCATCGCACAGCGTGGTCCCGCCCCCACAAGCCAGAAGACCGAGCGGCTCGTGCTCGACGACAACCAGGCGTCGATGGCGCTGTTCGGGCAGGGCAACGAGTACTTGAAGCTCATCGAGCGCGAGCTCGGCATCGCCATCCACGCGCGGGGCAACGAGCTCACGCTGGTCGGCGCCGACGCGCAGGTCGCGCTCGGCCGGGCGCTGCTCGAGCAGCTGTACTCGCTGGCCAAGCGGGGGCGAGCCATCGATCGAGCGGACGTCGCGCGCGCGGTGGCGATGCTGTCGAGCGACAAGCGTGCCGACGTGCGCGAGGTCTTCCAAGACACGGTCCTCGTCGCATCGCGCTCGCGGCCCATCTCGCCGAAGGGCCTGCGCCAGAAGGCGTACATCGACGCCATTCGCGAGCACGACATCGTGTTCGGCATCGGCCCCGCCGGCACCGGCAAGACCTACCTCGCGATGGCGATGGCCGTCTCGGCGCTGCTCGAGAAGCAGGTGAAGAAGATCGTCCTCGCGCGTCCCGCCGTCGAGGCCGGCGAGAAGCTGGGCTTTCTGCCCGGCAACATGGCAGAGAAAGTGAACCCCTATTTGCGTCCGCTGTACGACGCGCTCCACGACATGATGGACTTCGAGCGCGCCGAGATGCTCATCGAAAAGGGCATCATCGAGGTCGCGCCGCTCGCCTTCATGCGCGGCCGCACGCTCAACGACGCTTTTGTCATCCTCGACGAGGCGCAGAACTCCACGTCGGAGCAGATGCGCATGTTCCTCACGCGCCTCGGCTTCAACGCGAAGGCGGTCATCACCGGTGACGTCACGCAGGTCGACCTCCCGGCAGGCCAGAAGTCGGGCCTCGCCGAGGCCGTGAAGCTGCTCGACGGCATCCCCGGCATCGGCATCTCGCACTTCACCGAGCTCGACGTCGTGCGTCACCCGCTCGTGCAGAAGATCATCGTCGCATACGAGAAGCGGGACGCCGACCTGCGTGCTGCGAAGGACGCGAAGCTCGCGAGCGAAAAGGGCGGCGCGGGCTGATGCCGTCTCCGGACGACAAGGTGGAGAGCCTCGAGCAGGTCGAGGCGCTGCTGCGCACCGACCCGCGCTTTGCACATCTCTCCGACGCATGCGCGCTGCGCGGTCCGGCAGGCCTGCTGGCGATCCCGCTCGGTGCGGGGCGCCTCCTTTTGTGCGACCAGACGCTCTACGCCGACGTCGCGCGGCGGGACGAGCTGCGCGCGTGGAGCAGCCAGCAGGACACCATCGTCGGGCTCTTCGGTACCGACTCCAGCCTCGGAAACATCCCGGTCGACGACTTCGACTCGCGCGTCCAGCTCGTGGCGGCGCCAGTCGGGTCGGCGCGCCTCCTCAATGTCCTTTACCAGGCGCGCGGGCTCCTGCAGCTCCGGGTCGAGTCGGCCGAGCGCGGTGCCGTTGCGGATCGCTTTCGCTACGAGCTCGGCGAGCTCATCGCGATCTCGCGCGCCATCTCGTCGGAGCGCGACATCGGCAAGCTGCTCGGGCTCATCCTCGAGAAGAGCCGTTACATCACCGACGCCGATGCGGGCTCTGTCTACGTCGTCGAGGGCATGGCGCTCGCGCCGGATCAGCGCACGCTCCGCTTCCGCATCTCGCAGAACGACTCCATCGCCATCGACTTCCGCGAGTTCTCGCTTCCCGTCGACGAGAAATCGATCGTGGGCCATGCGGTGCTCTCCCGCAAGATCATCAACATCCCGAACCTGTACGAGCTCGAGGAGCCCGGCAAGAATCCGTGGGGTTTCCGGCACGACAAGAGCTTCGATCGCAAGGTCGGTTACCAGGGACGTTCGATGCTCACGGTGCCGATGATCAATCAGCGCGACGAGGTCATCGGCGTCATCCAGCTCATCAACCGCCGGCGGCCCGGTGCAGGCACGCTCCGCACGCCCGAGGACTTCGACAGCTTCGTCGTGCCGTTCGACGCACGCTCCGAGGAGCTGTGCGAGACGCTCGCGTCCCAGGCAGGCATCTCCCTCGAGAACACGCTGCTGTACGAGGACATCCGCCGCCTGTTCGACGGGTTCGTGCACGCTGCCGTGACCGCGATCGAATCGCGGGATCCCACCACGTCGGGTCACTCGCACCGCGTGGCGCGCCTCACCGTCGGCCTCGCGCAGATGGTCGACAAGGACTCGGCCACGTTTGCCGACGTGAAGTTCGGCCCGGAGAATCTGAAGGAGATCGAGTACGCAGGTCTCCTGCACGACTTCGGCAAGGTCGGCGTTCGCGAGCAGGTGCTCGTGAAGGCGAAGAAGCTGTACGAGCCCGAGCGCGAGATGTTGCTCTCGCGCTTCGACCTCATCCGGCGCTCCATCGAGGCAGATCTCCTCCGGCGAAAGTTCGAGCTCGCCCAGCGCATAGGCTGGCAGGAAGCGCAGCCGCACTTCGCGGTCATCGAGGCCGAGCTCCAGCAGCGCCTCATCGACGTCGACGAGAGCGTCGCGTTCATCCTCAAGTCCAACGAGCCGACGGTTCTCGCCGAGGGCAGCTTCGAGCGGCTCGAGGACATCGCGAAGAAGATCTATGTCGACCCCCGCGGTCTCGAGCGGCCGTTCTTGATGCCGCGTGAGATCGAGGCGCTGCGTCTGCCGCGTGGCTCGCTGACCACCGAGGAGCGGCTCGAGATCGAGAGCCACGTCGTGCACACGCACAACTTCCTCGAGACCATCCCGTGGGGCCGGCGCCTCGGCGCGATCCCCATCATCGCCGGCTCGCACCACGAGAAGCTCGACGGCACCGGCTACCCGCGCGGGCTCAAGGCTGCCGAGATCCGCATCGAGTCAAAGATGATGGCCATCGCGGACATCTTCGACGCGCTCACCGCATCCGACCGCCCGTACAAGAAGGCCGTGCCGCTCGACAAGGCGCTGGATATCCTCGGCTTCGAGGTGAAGGCCGGCAAGTGCGACGCCGACCTGTTCCGCATCTTCGTCGAGGCGAAGGTGTGGTCGGTCGTGAATCCGGGGTAGCGTGCGCAACCGCATCTGCGTCGAGCTGCGCGGCCGCGGCACGCGCCTGGCCGACGGCACACGTCGCACGCTCGCTGCACGAATGGCTCGCGCGGTCGTCGCAGCGGGGCTATCCGACGTCGAGCTCTCGCTCTCCCTGTCCGATGACGTCGAGCTGCACGCGCTCAACCGCGCGTACGCCGGCGAAGACCACGCCACCGACGTGCTGTCGTTCGCGCAGGCCGAGGGACCGCGGGTGCCGTCGCCCGGCCGACGTCCACTCGGCGACATCGTCATCTCCGTCGAGTACGCGACGCGCCAGGCAAAGGCCGCGGGCCACACCCTCATCGCCGAGCTCTTCCACCTGGCCGTGCACGGCCTCGTTCACTTGCTCGGCCACGACCACCGCAATGCGGCCGAGGAGCGCGTGATGTTCGGCTACGAGGCCGAGCTGCGTCAGTCGGCCCTCGCGGCGGGCCGGATCGGGACGGTCCGCACGGTTGCCGGGCCGAAGCGCAGGCTGTAGAGGGACCATGTTTTGAGTCCCGACAGCGGCGTCGCGTTCCCGTCTGTGGGTGCGCGTGACCGCGAAGGGATGGCAACGGCGGCGAGGAGGCGGCGTGCAGCACAGACGCCGGCACCCGAGCTCGGACGACGCTTCGTTTTGCTAGAAGGTGATGCCCGGCAGGTCCGCGCTCGCGACCGGCGTGATTGCAATGATCTCGGCACCGAGCCGCACGAGGCGCTGGCTGTAGGCCTCGACGGCCTGCGCGAGCGTGCGTGGGCGAGAGCTTGCGCAGGCAGGCGCGAGGGTCTTCGTTTCGCGATCGGCTTGCTTGTCCATCGGTCCGCCCCTGGAGGAGATACTCGAGAACCTTGCAAGCACAGTACCGTCCACTACATTCGTTTCAAGGAATCCGCGTCACCGTCGCTGAGGGGTCGTGACGCGCTGCCTCTGACCGCTCTCCGCCTGTGACGAAACGTCACAGTGTGCGCCAGAATCGCGCCCAGTGAGTCAGCGCGCCTCGGCAGCGTAGAGCGTCACGAAAGCGGTCGGCGTCTGCGTGTCGAGGTGATCTGCCGCCTTCAACGTACCGCGGTACAGCACGGCGTCCTCGGCGGACAGCCCGAGTACGTCGACGACGTCCTCGAGCGGGAGGCCGGTGATGGATGCGCTCCGAGGGGCCTCCGCCTCGTAGCAAACGAGGTCGATCCTGCGCGCCAGGTCACCGCGTCCCCCGAGAGGGATCTCGATGGTGGTGACGGCGGCGTCGCGACAGTGGCGGCCGTCCGCGAGCTGCACCGTCAGTGCGATCGTCGGCGCCGTTCCGCCCGAGCCGTGACAGGCACAGAGCAGCAGCGGAAGCACGAGGAGGCGCATGGCTGCCGATGCTAGCATCGCTTCATGGCGATCACGGTCCGCGACGCTTGCCCCGGAGAAGCTCTCGCGCTCGCCGAGGCCGTCGTCGGTCAGCCGCTGTTCGCACGCTACGGCGTCGTGGCGGCCGAGCTCGCGCGGGGCATGGAGGCGGGGCAGGGCAGCGGCGACGGAGTGATCGTGGCCGCGGAGGACGGCGTGATACGCGGCTTCGCCTGGTTCCAGCCACGCGGCGGGCTCGCGCTCGGCGGCTACTTGAGACTGATCGCGCTGGTGCCGGGGCAGGAGTCGCGCGGCACCGGCGCAGCCTTGCTCGACGAGGTGGAGCACCGCGTACCTGGCCGACACATGTTCCTGCTCGTCTCGGCGGTGAATGACGCGGCGCAGCGCTTCTACGCGCGGCGTGGCTACGTCGAGTGCGGGCGGCTACCGGGGTTGCTGCGGCCCGAAGTGGACGAGGTGCTCATGTACCGGCGGCTCAGGGACTGACGTTCACGCCGAACGAGCCGACGGAGCCGTAGAGCCCCGACTCGACCGGCGAGTCGAACAGAACCACGTCGTATGCGCCGGGGCCGAGCGTGCAGTGCACGAGCACCGAGGCGTCCCCGGTGACGGCGCAGGCGGTCTCGGCGCCGCCAGCCACAGGCCGCGCGGACGCCAGCAGAAATAGGCCGTCGCGACGCTCGAGGTGCGCGTCGAACGCGCCGTGGACGGAGACCTGCGAGCGATCCGGGTCCACGAGCTTCATGCCGTGCCGGAAGAATGCCGGGTCCATCATCGGCTGGCGCATGAAGGCGCCCTTCTCGAGCGGGTGCTCGCGCAGCTGCCATGCGTCGTCGTCCGGGTGGTGACGCACGCCGAAGACCTCGGGCGGTGTGAACAGCCAGTCGCTCGTGTACTTCTTGTGGAACGTGTCGTCCACGTTGCCCGCGTCCCACGTGGCGTCGACGAAGAGCCAGCGGCCTTCCACGTACGCGGCGTTCCACGCATGGCCGCCACCGGCGGGGTCCGGTGAGTTCGAGGTGCGCGCGTCACCGGAGACGTACTCGATCTGATCGCCGGTGACCTCGGCGAGCGCGCGCAGGAGGCGCGCATAGCCGGAACACACGCCACGCTTGTTCTTGAACACCGGTTCGGCGTCCGCAGCCTCACGCGGGATGCGTGGCAGCGACAGCGCGGCCACGTCGTACGCGATGCGGTCGGCGACGTAGTCGTGCAGCGCCTTGATGCGATCGAGCGGCCCCGAAGAGTGCGCACGCAGGTACAGCCCCACGCTCTCGATCGACGCCTCGGACTCCGGCGGGATCTCGCGCACCGCATGGTGCAGCTCCATCGGCTGCGGCCACAACGCGGTCGGCGCGACCGGCTCGGGCCCGGGCGTTTGGTCGGTCGTGTGCTTCTTCTCCGGCCCGGGTGCCGGGGTCGGCACCACCGGCTTGTCGTCGTCGGCGTTGCGCCCGTACGGGTTTGGCTTCGCGAGCGTATGCAGCCAGTCGAGGCCGCGCGCGGCCGAGAACAGGCCATGCCGCATCTCGTCGACGCCCGGGCCGTGCTTCCCGTCGAGGAACCAGTCACCGCGGGTCGACAGCGCGACCGACGCCTGCGCGGGGCAGCGCCACAGCAGCGCGCCCAGGAACAGCAGGTTGAGAAACAGCGTGCGCAGGACGAGCCGGTGGACGAGGCGGATCGAGCGCGTGCCCGTGTGCCGCGAGGCCGCGAACGCCTCCCAAGCGAGCGGCAGGAGCGGGAAGAGCAGCAGCGCAGCGAGGAGGCACAGGCGCGGGCTACCGTTGTTGTACGCGGCCAGCGAGGATGCCAGCCAGGCACCGGCCAGCGGTGTCGCGAGGATCACCGCAAACAGCGCCAGCTTCACGAGGCCCCGGACGAGCTGGGGCATCCCCACGACGCGCGGGTCTTCTCTCACGCGCGACTACTTGTCGTTGTCGTCGGCGAAGCCGGGCTTGAGGTTCGACGCCACACCCCATTTCGTCTTCTTCCACTTCGGCTGGTAGGCCATCCACAGGCCCATCGCGTCGGTGATGAAGCGGCGCTCGATGGCGCGGTCCTTCGAGAGGTCCTTGTCCTCGAGCGGGTCGGCGACGACGTCGGCGAAGCGCGTGTCACCCGAGCCGCCGACCCACAGCTTGTACCTGGCGAGGCGCATCGAGTGCGCGAGCTCGTACTGGCTCGAGCACGCGGCGCGCGGGTAGCCCTGGCCGATGCCCTGCGCGAGCGGGATGAGCGACTCGCCCTGCGCCGCGTCGGGGATCTTCTGACCGAGCGCGTCGGCGATGGTTGGGAGCAGGTCGATCGTCTCGACGCCCTCGGCGACGATGCCGGCCGGGAACAGCGGCGGGTAGTAGATGGCGAGCGGCGTGTGGACGAGCTCCTCCCGCAGCGACTGCCCGTGACCGATCTTGCCGTGGTCCCAGAACTCGTCGCCGTGGTCGGCCGAGAGGATGATCATCGTGTCCTTCATCCGCCCGTCGGCTTCGAGATTCTTCATGAGCTCCCCGAACTCGTGGTCGTTGTACGAGATGTCGGAGTCGTAGAGCGCCTTGACGCGCACCTTGTCGCGTTCCGTGAGATGGATCTTGCCGGCGAGCACCTGGTCGAGCTGCGGGTCCGACAGCGACTTGACGAACGGGCCCGTGTAGCCGGGCTCGTCGTACTTCTCGATCCACGGCGAGTGCGCGCGCCAGGACACGTGCGCGTCGATCGTGCCGATGTACATGAAGAAGGGCTTCGTACCGTTCTTCGCGACCCAGTCGGAGCCGATCTTCACGAAGTCCTCGGCCTTGAGGCCGCCGCCGTCGTGGATGTTGTTCTTGAGCAGGTCGAAGCCGCCGCCGAAGCCCCAGCGCGCGGTGATGTAGCCGTTGCCCATGAAGCCCGCGACGTACTCGCCAGCGGCCTTTGCGATCTTCGGAAAAGTGACGAAGCTCTCGGGGAGCACCGCGCTCGCGGGGATGAACTTGTGTACCGACGGATACGTGCCGGTCCACTGGCTCGCATGCGAGACGCGGGACTCGTTGCCCTGCGTGTACGCCGCCGAGAACAGCGTGGCCTTCTTCGAGAACGCGTCCATGACGGACGTCTCGACGCGCGTCTTGCCGTTGAAAACCTTGAACTTGTCCGCGCGGGTGGAGTCGGCCATCCAGAAGACGACGTTGCGCGGGCGCGACTTCTCGCCGAGCTTCGGCGCCTCGCCGCGTCGCGTGAGCGCCGCCGACGTGAAGGTCGCACCGGCGCAGCCCGCAGCAGCGTCGATCTCGAGGCGTGCAACCTCGCCGGCGATGCCCGACAGGTCGAGCGGGGTGCCCAGCTTGAGGTCGCCGCCCGCGTGCTTGCCTGCGTGCGTGACTGCGTCGGCCTTGAGCGCGCAGCCGCCGGCGTCGCCCGTGACCGAGAGCGCGCCGCCCTCCGGAATCGCGGCGTAGTAGACGAGGCCGCCACCGGCCGGGAGCGAGAGGCCCTTCTTGCTGCCGGCCGACAGGACCCCGACGTCGACGGTAGCGCCGGCGCCGATGACGATCGATTCGACGGCCGCGGCAGCCTTCGCACCGCCGAGTTTTCCCGCGTTGGCAAACGTGAGCAAGATGCGATTTTCGCCCGCGACGAGCGCGCCCTCAGGCAGGGGCACCGCGACCGCGGCGAAGGTCTCGCCCACCGGGACGGCCGCGCCCGACTTGCCCGCGACCGTCGCCTTCACCGTCTGCTTTGCGACGCCCTTTGCGAAGAGCACGAGACCTCCGCGCCTGGCCTGCTCGGCTGTCAGCGGCACCTCGAGGTTCGCGTTCGTCGTTGCGAGCGCCACCCTGTGGCCGTCCTCTGTCGCGCCGAACATCCACGTGTGCGTGGGCCGCGAGAAGTGGACGTAGCGCGCCATGCTGGACGTACCCGCCGCGATGGCGAGGCCGCCCTGTCGTTGCAGGTGGGCGAGCGGTCGATTCGCAACGAGGTCGAAGACGGGGTAGTCGGCGTGGGCAATGGAGACGAGGCCCGAGCTGACTGCGCTGGCGAGGAGGAGTCGGTTGAGGGATCGCACGGCCAGAACTCTAGCCGAACACCCCGCGCTCGTCGCTAGCCGTGGCGCATCACCTGGGCGAGGCGCAAGACGCGTTGGTCGGGAGCGTCACTGCACGGGTGGTCGTCCCGTCGCCGTACATGGCCAGCCCGGTCGTCGTGGACTCCGTCTGATAGGTGAGCGTGCGGCTCAGGTTCTCGCCTGGCGAGGTCAGCGTGATCGAGCCCTCGCTCGGGTGACAGGCGAAGAAGAACTGGGTGAGCCCGGTGTAGCCGAGGTTGCGCGGCGCCTGCCCTGGTACGGGCGACGGCTGCGTGCCTGCGGCCGTGATGTGAGACTTCCCGGACTCGGCCAGCGCGCTGAACTTCGGGACATCGGACTCGAAGCCGTCGAGCGACGCCAGCGTGCGTACCAGAAACTGGTTTCCGTCGGAGGTGGCCACGACCACCTCGCCGGTCCACGCTTCGCCGGCCGCCTTGCCGTCGAAGTGCGTGACGATCTGCACGAGGGTGTCGGAGTGTGAGATCGTGATCGTGGCGGTGCCGGAGAAGACCACCCCGGCGGTGGCTGTGGTGCAGCCGGGGTCGGTGAAAATGACCGAGAGAGTGCCGGCCGCGGCGCTGCGCTGGGCGCAGTCGTTGGTCTCGGCGCCGAGCCGACTGCTGACCGCGGCCAGGATCTCGTCGTCGGTGCCGCCGACGTTGATGGTGCCCTGCGTCACGAGCGCGCTCTCGAGCGCGACCGCGCGATTCGGGACGCGGGCGAGCGCATCGAGCTCGGTGAGGACGGCGGCGGAAGGGCCGTTCTTCGTGGTGCTCGAGTCCCCGCACCCCACTGTCAGCAAGCAGGCGAGCGCGAGGGCGCGCATCGCTACTTGCCCGACGCTTCCGGCGCGACGGTCGGCGACGCAGCGCGGGGTGCTGCAGGCGCCTGCGCAGGAGGGGTGCCCGGCGCCGGGGCCGCAGGCGGGCCGTTCTGCGAGTCGGCTTTCTCCTCCGGGGAACGCTCCCAGCGATCCACGCGACCCGAACCGGTGGAGTCGTAGCCGATGCGGTCGAGCTTGCCGCCCTCGTAGTACTCCCACACGTCGACGCGGCCGTTGCCCTTCGACGAGCGCTCGATGCGCGCGAGCTTCTCGTTCTCGTAGAACTTCCAGACATCCGCCTTGCCGTCGTAGTTGGTGTCGAGCTCCTGACGGATGATCTTGCCCTGCTGACGGAAGGTCTGCAGATCGATCTTGCCGTCGAAGTCGAGGTCGAACTCCTCGTGCGACACGGTGGAGGACGCGTCGTAGTAGAACCAGCAGTCGATCTTGCCGTCGTAGTTGAGGTCGACCTCCTTGCAGGTGAGCGCGTCGACCGTGGCGCCGTTCTCGGCGACCTTCACGTAGAACTTCCAGAC
>JAYTLP010000318.1:0-3914 GCA_043729375.1 Myxococcales bacterium | reverse complement strand
CGGTGCAACCTTCGGCACGTCCGCCACCGACCATCCGCGCACGTTGGCCTGCTGGTAGCCAGGAAACTGGCTCGCGAGCATCGGCCGGTGCTCGCCGTCGTCGAGGAGCACCACGAGATCAGCCGCGTCGAGGTCTTTTCGGGTGAGCGGCCGCGGTGAGGCCTCGAGCTTCGCATCCACGTGTCGACGCGCCAGCTCGGCCACGACGAGCGGGGAAACCGGAGTCAGACGCGGTGTGGACGTGTCGAGCCCGCGGGAGAACGCGGTCCATCCTGGCGGGGCGCTCGCGTTGAAGAGGGCCTCGGCGAAGCGGCTGCGGTAGAAGTTGCCCGTGCACACGAAGAGCACGCGCTTGCCAGGCTCCGCGTGCGCGCCCCGGACCATACCAGCCACGGCAAATGCGACGGTCTGGCCGAGCTGGCGTCTCGTGAGCACAGGGTTTACTAGTACACGAGGCCGGCGCAGACGAGCGACCGGCCCGACTTCGGCATAGTCTACGCGTCGACATCAGCGCCCAGCGCACCAGGAGACAGGCAATGAAGAACATCGAAGGCAAGAAGGTTCCGGACGTCACGTTCCGCACGCGTAGCCACGACCAGTGGAAGGAGGTCTCCACGAAGGACCTGTTCGCCGGCAAGAAGGTCGTCGTCTTCGCGCTTCCGGGTGCGTACACGCCCACGTGCTCGTCGAGCCACCTCCCCCGCTACAACGAGCTCGCTCCGATCTTCAGGGACCGCGGCATCGACTCGGTCGTCTGCCTGTCCGTCAACGACGGCTTCGTGATGGACGAGTGGGCCAAGCACCAGCATGCCGAGAACATCACCTTTGTCCCCGACGGCAACGGCGAGTTTTCGGAGAGCATGGGCGCGCTCGTCGACAAGCGCTCCCTCGGCTTCGGCTCACGCTCGTGGCGCTACTCGATGCTCGTGAACGACGGGACCATCGAGAAGATGTTCATCGAGGAGGAGCGCGAAGGCGACCCGTTCGACGTCTCCGACGCCGACACGATGCTGAAGTACCTCGACCCGAAGGCGAAGCAGCCGCACGACGTCGTCCTGTTCACGAAGCCCGGCTGCGGACACTGCGCTCGCGCCAAGAAGATGCTCGACGAGAAGAAGTGGTCGTACGAGGAGATCGCTTCCTCGCCGCGCCGGCTGCGCGCCGTCTCCAAGAAGGCGACGACGCCGCAGGTCTTCATAGACGGCGAGCACATCGGGGGCGCCGACGAGCTGGGCGTCTGGCTGCAGAGCCGCTAGCCAGTGGTCGCACGGCCCCAGTCGCCCGTCGCCAAGACGCACGACAAGCTCGGCGCGGCGCTCATGCGCTTCGGCATCCCGGGCGCGATCCGTGGACAGCGCGTGCTCGACGTCAACGGTTCGACGCCGGGGTTCGCCCCCGTGCTGCTCGAGCTGGGCGCCGCGCACGTGGTGTCGATCTCCGTCGGCCCGACTCCACTCTCGCCGCACCTCCGGACGGATGGACGAGTGACCTTCGTGGAGCGCGCGCAGCTGAAGAGCTTACCCGCGGCGGAGGCGCCGGGGCCGTTCGCCTTCTTCACCATCGATCTTCGCTTCGCGTCGGCGCGGAGCGCATTGCGCGCCGTCGGCTTTCGCCTCGCGCCGGCCACCCACGGCATCGTGTGGGTGCGTCCGCAGTTCGAGTGCGCACCCGAGTACAAGAACCAGTCGCTCACCGGCAAGGCTCTCCGCGACCGCGCACTCTTCGAGCTCACGCAGAAGGCCATCTCGCTCGGCTTTCAGCTCCTGGCCGAGGCCGACGGCACCGACGGCGACGATCCGCAGGTCGCGGTGCATCTCCTCTCGCCGCCCTGAAGAACCCTTCAACGAGCGAAGCGCAGCTCCACGGTGAGCAGGCTCAGACGCGCTCGGCGATGAGGATCGCGGCGTCGTCGTGCGTCTCCGCGCCCGTCGCGGCGAGCATCCGCGCGATGTCCTGGTCGAGCCGGTCCCACGGCTGCGCGGTGCCGGTCCGCAGGAGGCCGAGACCTTCCAGGTAGTGATCGATCTCGTCCGCACCGCCGAACGGCTCGGTCAGCCCGTCGGAAGCGAAGACGAGCCGGTCGCCTGCGTGGAGGTCGCACCGCTCCATTTCGTACTCCGCACCATCGAGCAGGCCGGGGGGCGTTCCCCCGCACTCGATGCGGCGCACGCAGACACCGTCACGGATCAGTGCGACCGGCGGCAGGCCGGCATTGATGACGAGAGCGTGGTCGGGATGCAGCTCCGCGACGGCGATGCATGCGAACTTGTTCGCGCGATCGAGAGCAAGCTGGCCGTTCAGTACCTTCAGCGCGTCCGGGAGAGCGTGGGTGATGCAGAGTGCTCGCAGCTGGCTCGTGACCGTCGCCGCCACGAGGGCTGCGGCGAGGCCGTGCCCGCAGACGTCGATGAGCGCGACCACCGACGTGCCGTCGCGCGCGCTCATCACCTCGTACGCATCACCCCCGACGTGATGCCCCGACAGCAGCGCGCCCGACAGGCTGTAGTGCGGGAGCGCAAGCGGCATGTCCGGGAGCCGGGAGCGTTGCACATGGGCCGCCTCCTCGAGGTCGCGTACGAGCGCCCTGTGAAGGCCGCTCAGCTGAAGCGCCTGGCCGAGCGCGGCACGGTCCTGCGCGGCCCGGATCGTCGCCTCGATGCGCGTGAGGAGGAGGCGGCGATCGAACGGCTTCGTGATGTAGTCGGTGGCACCCGCCGTGAGCGCGGCGTTCACGTGATCGCGGTGCGTCGATGCGGTGAGCATGATGACAGGCATGTCGCGCAGCCGCGGCACCGCACGCATACGGCGCAGCACCTCCGGGCCGTCCATGTGCGGCATCATGTAATCGAGCAGCACGAGATCCGGCACGGCGCGGTCGAGCGCCGCGAGCGCCTCCTCGCCACTCCGGGCCACGGTGCATGCATAGCCCGCGCGCTCGAGCGCCGTCGCGAGGAGCTGCACGTTATCATCGACGTCGTCGACGACCATCACCGACCTGCGGGTCGTCCCCGCAGCAGGCATCAGGACCATAATTCAGTGTAAGGGCAACCGCGCTTCTCAGCGATAGAGGAGTGTCACAAGACGCGATCGGGACCAGGACTGTCAGGCTGGTCTACCTCGCCAGCGCGGCCTTCAGCTTGTCGAGCACCGTGGGCAACGCGCGAACCTTGAGCTTGCGACCGACCTCGTCGAACTCTTCCGAGAGGACTCGCACGCTCTCGTAGATCTCGCCGACGAGCGCCTGCTTGGAGTACGGGAGCACGAGCTCGCCCTCGACCATCGACTCCTCGAAGTAGGCGACGATGCGACCATGAAGCATCGCCACGTCCTCCAGGCTGTGCGCCGACAGCGCAATGGCATCGGGATGCTGCGCAAGGACCGCCGCACGCGCCTCCTCGTCGAGGCGGTCCATCTTGTTGAGGATCAGCAACGAGGGCACCTCGGCAGCACCGATCTCGGCGAGCACGTCGCGCGTGACCTGGAGCTGCGTCTCGTGGACCGAATCGGAGGCATCCACCACGAACAGGAGCAGGGAGGCCTCCAGCGCCTCGTCGAGCGTGGAGCGGAACGACGCCACGAGATCATGCGGAAGCTTCTGGATGAAGCCGACGGTATCGGACACCAGGATCTTGGGCTTCGTCTCGGGCTCCAGCGTGCGGACCGTCGTGTCGAGCGTGGCGAAAAGCTTGTCGGCGACCAGCACCTCCGAGCCCGTGAGCGCGCGCATCAGCGAGGACTTTCCCGCATTCGTGTAGCCGACGAGCGCGACGCGGAGCTGATCTCGTCGCGCCCGGCGCCGGTTGCTGTCGTCCTCCTGGATGACGGCGAGCGCCGCCTTCAGCTCCGCGATGCGATCGCGGATCTTGCGGCGGTCGAGCTCGAGTCCAGACTCACCGGCGCCGCGTCCGGCCTGC
>JAYTLP010000317.1:0-11452 GCA_043729375.1 Myxococcales bacterium | reverse complement strand
GAGCACCGTCGCCTCCGTGGGCGCGATCCGCTCGACGAGCCCGAAGATCTCGCGCATGCGGAGCGAGCAGCCCACCATGTCGCCGAGCCGGTCCTTCTCGGACGGCAGGATCTCGATGCGCTCCTCGAACGGCGTGAACTTCAGCTGCACCGTGCCGACGGAGATGACACTGCCCGCGCGCACGTACGCCTCGCGCACCTCCGCACCGTCGAGAAACGTGCCGTTGGTGGAGTTCAGATCGCGAAGCAGGTAGCCCTTCGGGTCGCGGATGATCTCGCAGTGGACGCGGCTGACGGTCTCCTCCGGCAGCGTGATGTCGTTCTCGTCCGCCTTGCCGATGCGGATGATATCACCGCCGGAGCTGACGACGAACTCACGCCCGCGCTCGACGCCGCGCACGACCACGAGCTTGCATTGCTGGAGGTGTACGGCGCGGCCGGGCGCGGGCTCCGCAGAGATGCGCGTCTTGCTCACCGACTCCGCGTACGTCTCTCGCGCAGGCGCCACCTTGGCGTGCTCGGCCGCTGCACGTGCAGCTGCACCTGCACTCTCCTGCTCGGCACTCGCTGCACCCTTGGCGTCTATGCGTTCGGACTCCGACATCTCTGCTCCCTCACACCGTATCACCAAGGCTTGTTTCCTCGCCAGGCGAGGGCGATTCGGATACGCTCGCGACCCACAGTGATCCGTGCGCCACGCTGCACCACAGGCACGAGGGCACGCCGCGCGGCGTGGCTCCTTCCCCGAATCGTGGCGTGCTGCGTGGCCATCGCAGTCGCGTCGGATGCGGCGACCGCGCGCGCCGAGGAGTCCTGCCTCGATCCGGCCGACCCGCTCGGCGAGGCCGGCGCGCGCAAGGGCGTGCAGAAGCTCCCGTTCACCAAGCGGCTGCGGGGCGAGCTCACGGTGTGGGGCGGTTTCTTCGCGTCCGACCTTTTGTCGACGAGCTACACCTACGGCGGCGTAGTCGCGTTCTACCCCGTGGAGGACTGGGGCTTCGAGGCGGCGCTCAACGTGAGCCCGTTCGGGCTGTCCATCGAGAAGCCGCTGACCCAGTTCTTCGGCGGCGAGGTGTACAAGCGCTCGACCGCCTACACGGTCACGGGGAACGTCGTCTGGTCGCCCTTCCACTTCAAGGTGAAGGCGTCGGAGCACGACATCTCGTACGGCGACATCATGCTGTACCTCGGCGCCGGCGACACCATCAACGACACGGTGCAAGGCGTCACCTTCACCGGTGGTGTGGGCTTCAAGTTCTACCCCACCAGATACTTCGGCGTGCGTGTCGACCTCCGCGACTTCGTCATCGTGCAGGAGGCCGTCGCGGTCCAGCGCGTCACCAACAACCTCGTCGGTACCGTCGGCCTGTTCGTATTTCTGCCCAATCCGAGGCCGTACAGCCGATGAGGACGCTCGCGTTCGCTCTCACGCTGCTGTCTCTCGCCACCTCTGCACGCGCAGCGGATTGCATCGACGAGAAGGAGAAGGCGCGCCTCATCGCAAAGAAGCGCGGTCGCCGCGCCAGCGAGCGTGACTACGTGAAGCAGGCCCGCCACGAGCTCACCGCGCAGGGCGGCTACTACGTGTCCGACGCGCTCGACGGCACGTTCGTCGTCGGCGGCGCGTACACGTACCACATCACGGAGGACGTCGGTGTCGAGGCCTCGTTCGGCTACTCGCGCGTCCACTCCACCATCGCGCAGAAGCTCGAGATGGACCGGGGCGTCACCATCTTGCCGAAGCAGGACCGCGTCTACCTCGTCTTCACCGACCTCGTGTGGTCACCGCTGCACGGCAAGCTCCGCTTCTTCGCCGATCGCATCCTGCACTTCGACATCTACGGCGCGGCGGGCGTCGGCGTCATCGACAACGCCACCTCGTTCGGCGCGGCGGGTCAGCTCGGCGTGGGCATCCGCTTCTGGCTCTCGCCGTCGTGGGCGCTGCGCTTCGACGTGCGCGATCAGCTGTATCGTCAGCAGATCCTGACCAGCAACCAGTTCGTCCAGGACTTTTCGCTCACTGCAGGCATCAGTGTCTTCCTGCCACCCAAGCTGTGAGCCGGCGATGAGGAGGAACATGCGTACATTCGTCGCCCCGGTGCTCGCTGGCGGAGTGATCCTGACCGCCATCCTGTCCGGCACGCTCGCGCTCGCGAGGCCGCACAAGAGAGCGAAGCCTGCACCCGTCGTTGCACCGGCCCCTGCGCCGGAGCCCGTACAGGAAGCACCCTCCGTTCCTGCCGCGACGTCTGCCCCGCCCCCGAGCTCGACGCCGGCACCCGTCGTGGAGGCGTTGCCGCCGAAGCCGGCGCGGTCGAGCGTGGACGTCGACGCTCTGGTCACCGAGTACGGCGCCATCCGCGACGAGCTCTTTCGCTCGCGTGCCAAGGCGGCGGTGGTCGGCGAGGCGCTGCTCAAGACCCGGCTCGAGGTCACTTTCAAGTACGAGGCAGGTCGCGCGTGGCCGCTGCGCAAGGTGACGCTGCGGCTCGACGATCGCCCCGTGTACGGCGCCGAGTCGGTCACCGGCACGGACGCGCTGAAGGTCTTCGAGACCGTCGCCGCGGCCGGGCAGCACGTGCTGACCGCGCGCGTCGAGGCCGTGGGGACGGGCGAGGAGCGCATCTCGTACGCGGCAGAGAGCAGCTTCGGCATCGACCTGGCGGATGGCAAGCTCACGCGCGTGGAGCTCGCATTCGACGAGAACGGCTCGGGCCCCGCGCCGCTCGCGAAGAAGCGCGAGGGCAGCTTCGACGTCCGCATCAAGGCGAACGTGAAGTCGCTCAAGCAGGACGGCAAGTGAATCGCAGGGCGCTGCTGATGGCTGCCGTGCTCGCCTGGCCGATGGCGGCCCGGGCGCGCGACGGTGCGCAGCGCCCCACGCGCACGACGGACATGCGCGGTTACCTCGACGAGCTCGAGCATCGCGGGCTCGTCGACAAGAACAGTGGCACGCCCGAGAAGCTGCAGCTCGAGCTGCGCCGAGCCGACGACGAGCTCACCACCGGCCGCCCGCTCGAGGCGGCGAGGCGGCTGTACGCGGTCGTCGAGGGCCCGCGCTTTTCCGACCTGTCCGAGACCGACGACTTTCAGGACGCCGAGTACCGCCTCGCCATCTCGCTCGCACGGGGCGGCTCCACGGTGACGTCTCGCGTGTACCTCGAGCGCAGCCTCGCGCGCGGCAGGGCCGCACCGCTGTACGACGCGGCGCTGCGTGGCTACGTCGATCTCTGCCTCGACGAGAAGCTGGCGCCCGGCTGCGTTGCCACGCTGGACCAGCTCAAGGTCGAGGACGTGAACGAGGACATCGGCTACCTCCGCGGGCGCGCCGCGTTCGACACCGGCCGCGACGATCTCGCCGAGCCCGAGCTCGCCCGGGTGACCCCGAAGAGCCGCTTCTATTCCTCCGCGCTGTACCTTCGAGGCGTGCTGCGCGTGCGCAAGAGCGACTGGCAGGGGGCGAAGGACGCGTTCTGCAGCATCGCCGACGTCAAGGACGGAGACCCGATCCGTTTTTACATCGACGGTCGCTATTACCAGCTCCGCGATCTCGCGCGGCTCGCGCTCGCGCGCGTCGCCCACGAGGAAGGCCGCTACGACGACGCCTTTTATCACTACTTCCTCATCCCGTCGGACTCGAAGAAGCTCCCCGACGCGCTGTTCGAGGCCGCGTGGAGCTCGATGCAGCGCAAGGACTACGACCTCGGCGCGCGGCTCGTCGAGGAGTTCCTGAAGGCGTTCCCCGACTCCTCGCGTGTCGCCGAGGCGCGCGTGCTCTACGGCACCCTGCTCGTCAAGACATGCCGCTTCGCGAAGGCGGAAGAGGTGTTCGCTGCGGTGCTCGCGGAATACGAGCCGCTCGCTCGCGAGATCGATCGCCTCCTCGACGATGCGGCGGGTCGTCGCGCGCTGGCGGGCAAGCTACTCGAGCGCGCCCGCCGTCAGGCAGAGGTGCTCGCCGTCGAGGCCGAGCGTGCGTCCCGGCAGACCCCCGGGGAGAAGCCGCTCGCGCCGAGGCCCGCCGAGGTCCCGACTGCGCCGCGCGCGACGGAGACGGTCATCGCGGAGCTGCTCGATCTCGATCCGCGGTTCTACCGCGTCGAGAAGCTCGCCAAGGGGCTCGAGACCGGAGCGTCCGACGGTGGCCACGTCGCGGAAGTCTGGCGCGAGCTCGGCGCCACGCTCGAACGCACGCCGATCGCGTCGGCGGCCACGCGCGTCGATGTGCCCGAGCTCCTCGAAAAGACGGTCCGACTCGGACGCGACGTCGCGGCTGCGCGCGAGGAGCTCGATCGCCTGCCGCCGCGCGAGCGAGCCGAGCGCGAAAAAGCGCTCACCGCGCTCGAGCAGCGTCGTGGCGACCTCGAGAGCACCCTGGGTCGCCTCCTCGATCGCTTGCCCGACGACAACACGACGCAGGCGCGCGGGCTGGTGGCGCTCATCGCCTCGGACGGCAAGCGCGCGACCGAGCTCGCCGGGCGCAGCGCGACGTTGCGCAGCAAGCTCGACGGCGCGGCCAGCGAGCTCCTCCGCGAGGCGCTTCTCGCGCTGCGCGGCCGCATCGACGGCTCGCTGCGGTCGGCAAGGCTCGGCAAGATCGACTCGGTCGTCGGACAAAAGCGCCGGCTCGAGCGCGAGATCGAGGACCTCGCAAAGGGTCGCTTCCCGCCCGAGCTGTTCGGCAAGCTGCACCTCGAGGGCCTCATCAAGGACGACGAGATCTACTGGCCGCCGGAGCGCGAGCTCTGGCTCGACGAGTATGACAATTTCAAATAGACGCAAGCGACTCGCAGCGCTCGCCCTCTCCTTGTCGCTGGGCGGCGGCGTCGCGTATGCCGGTGGCGAGTACGAGGAGGCGCGCCTGAATGCGGGCAAGGACGCGCGTGACCTCGCCGTGTCCGGGCAGATCGAGGTGCTGCTCCAGAAGAAGGAGCGCGAGGTCGCCGAGCGTCGCCGCGCCGGCATCGCGCTCATCGAGACGTACCTGCGCGAGCACCCCGGGACACCCGAGACGGCGGAGCTGCTGTTCCAGCTCGCCGAGCTGCGCTGGGAGCAGTCGAAGGCCGACTTTCTCGCGCAGATGAGCGGTTACAACGCCGCGCTCGACCGCTGCGCGAAGGAGAAGGAAGCCGCCGACAGGTCGAAGACGCAGGTCGAGCCCGAGGGCCCGCGCCTGGAGGCCCCTTCCCGGGGCACGGCCTCGCCCCTCGGGCGCGAGCAAGGCCAGGGCTCTGCCGCGAACAAGAACGGTACGAAGGCGAGGAAGGCAGCCGGCGAGACCTTCGAGGCCGTCCGCTGCAAGGTTGCCGATGCGCCACAGCTCGACCTCGCGACATCGCAGGTGCTCTACAAGCGCCTGCTCGAGGAGCACCCGCGCTTCCGCAAGATCGACGCGGTGCTCTATCTGTACGGCTTCTCGCTGCGCTCCGATGGCAAGCCCGACGAGGCTCTGGTCCAGTTCAAGCGCATCATCGAGGAGCACCCGCAGTCGCGCTTCCGGCCCGACGCGTGGATGGCCGTCGCCGAGGCGCGCTTCTACTCCGACTCCGACTACAAGGGCGCGCTCACCGGCTACGAGCACGTGCTCGAGTTCCCCGACTCCCCGCTCTACGATCTCGCGCTCTTCAAGACGGCATGGTGCTTCTGGAAGCTCGGAGAGAGCGAGAAGGCGGCCCGGCGCTTCAAGGAAGTCCTCGACCTCGGGCAGACGAAGGTCGGCGCGCGCGCGGACCAGCTCACCGAGGCGGGCCGCAAGCGCCTCGCGGAGCTGAAGGACGAGGCGCTCGACTACCTCGTGCAGATCTTCACCGAGGACGAGAAGAAGGGCGCGAAGGACGCGTACGAGTTCCTGTCGTCGATCGGCGGCGCGTCCTACTCGCGCAAGGTCATCGCGCGCCTCGCCGACACGTTCTTCGCGCAGAGCCGCTACGACCGCGCCATCGAGGCGGCGCGCTTCCTCATCGAGCTCGACCCGCTCGACCCCGATGCGCCGGAGCGCCAGAAGCAGATCGCCCTCGCGTATCGAGAGAAGGACGACAACAAGTCGGCCGTCCGCGAGCTGCGCAGGCTCGCCGACACGTACCTCGACGGAGGCGACTGGGCCAAGGGACAGTCGAAGGACACCATCAAGAAGACGCGCGCGAAGGTGGCCACCCTGCTCCGCGATCAGGCGAAGAACCTCCACGCCGACGCGCAGCACGTCGAGATCTATCAGAAGAAGATCGACCTCGAGCGCTACGGCCGCGCGGCCGAGGCGTACGCGTTCTACCTCGCGAAATTCCCCGACGACCCGGCTGCCGTAGAGGTGTCGTACCTGCTCGGCGACATCCACTTCCTCAAGACTCGCGACAACGAGAAGGCCGGTGACGCGTACCTGTTCGTGGGCCGCAGCAAGCCCGTCGGCAAGCTGCACAAGGACGCGCTGCTCAACGCGATCACCGCCTACGAGCGTCTGCGCCAGGAGAAGCGGCCGCCGCAGCTCCAGGGCGCCACCACCGCGCAGGCGCTGCTGCCGTCGGACAAGAAGATGGGCGAGGCCATCGACCTGTACGCCACGCTCTTCCCTACCGATCCGGAGATTGCAGGGATCCTCTACAAAAACGGCGAGCTCTTCTACGACGCCGGAGACTACGACGAGGCAACCAAGCGCTTCGGCCTCATCGTCGAGAAGTATCCGAAGAGTCCCGCCGCACAGGACGCGGGCAACAAGATCCTCGAATCGCTCAACAAGGCGAAGGACTACGAGAACGTCGAGAGCTGGGCGCGCCGTCTGCTGAAGGTCTCCGCGTTCCAGGACCGCGGCAGCCAGGAGCGCCTCGGCAAGCTCGTCATCGATGCGGGCATGAAGGCCGGCGAGCAGAAGGCCGACAAGGATCCCGTCGGTGGCGCCGTCATCTACCAGCGCGTCGCCAAGGAGTTTCCCACGTCGCCACGGGCACCGCAGGCGCTCGCCAACGCGGCCACCCTCTACACGCGCGCGGGCAAGCCGGAGGAGTCCGTGAAGGTGTACGGCACGCTCCTCGAGAAGTATCCGAATGCGCCCGAGGCCCCGCAGGCGGCCTGGAGTGCAGGCAAGCTGTACGAGGCCGCAGCCCTGTGGAGCGACGCCGCGAAGGACTACCAGCTCCTCGCCGATCGCTACCCGAAGGACGGCAAGGCCGCCGATGCGCTCTACAACGCCGGGCTCTTGAAGGAGCACCTCGGCGACACGCAGGGCGCGATCAACGCCTATGCCCTCTACGCGCGGCTGCACAAGGAGCGCGAGGACGCACGCAAGGTCGCGTTCCGGGTCGGCGTGGTCCTCGCCGAGTCGGGGCAGGACGAGGCCGCAGCGCGCGCCTTTGCCGACTTCGCCAGACAGTATCCGACGGGCAGCGACTCCATCGAGGCGCTCGAGCGACAGGGCGAGGCGCTCGTGAAGCTGGGTCAGGAGAAGCGCGCCGAGGATCCGCTGCGTCGCTGCATCCTCGCGTACAAGAAGAGCGGCCTGCGGGGCGGAGTCGCCGGAAACGCGGCTGCACACGCACGCTACCTCGAAGGTGACGCCATCTTCCGCGACTTCGAGCGCGTCAAGCTCGCCAGCGATCCGAAGCGGCTCAAGAAGACGCTCGACGAGAAGTCCGCGCTGCTCGAGAAGTCGAAGACCGCTTTCATCGACGTGGTCACGTTCAACGACCCCGAGTGGGCCACCGCCGCGCTCTACCGCATCGGCGAAGGCTACGAGCGCTTCTCGAAGGCGCTGCGCGACGCACCGACCCCGCCGGGCCTCGACGAGAACTCGGCGCAGGTGTACCGCGAGGAGCTGGAGAAGGTCGTCGTCGTCGTCGAGGAGAAGGCAATCGACGCGTACCGGGGCGGATATCAGAAGGCGGTCGCGCTCGGCGTGTACAACGACTTCACGCAGAAGCTCCGCGCAGCGCTGGGTCGGCTCTCGGACCAGGAGTTCCCCGCGGAGAACGAAGCACGCGCGCGCCCTGCCCCCTCCGATCGCGGCGCCCCCCTCGGGTTCCAGGGGAGCGTGGACAGATGAGCACCGCGATGCAGATCGGACGAACGAGACGAGCGCTCCTCGCAGCCCTGCTCGTCTCGGGGTGCGCTCACGAGCAGAAGACGTCGAACAACGGGCCCAAGCTGCCACCTGCGAAGCCGGAGGCCGTCGAGGCCTTCAAGGACGGCGCTCGTCTCGTGCGGCTCGGGCCTGCCAACTACGAGCGCGCACGCGAGCGGCTCGAGGCCGCGATTGCGCTCGACCCGCGCCTGTGGGAGGCCGAGTACGACCTCGGCTGGCTGGCTCTCGAGGCACGGTCTCACGACGCGGCCGGCAAGCACTTCGAGCGCGCGCTCGCGATCTATCCGCGTCACACGCCGTCGCTGCTCGGGCTCGGCCGCGCGGACGATGCGCTCGGGAAGGCGGACCAGGCGGCCAAGGCGTACCGCATGTACCTCGACGACAGGCCGAGACCGGAGGATGCGGCGCCCATCCGGGTGGCGCTGGGTGGCTCGCTGCGTCGCGCGGGCAAGCTCGATGCGGCCGTCGAGACTCTGCGGGAGGCGCTGAAGGCAGAGCCGCGCTCGGCGTCCGCGCTCGCGGGCCTCGGCATGGTGTACGAGCAGAAGGGACAGCACGAGCTCGCGGAGCTCGTGCTGCGGCGCGCGCTGGAGATCGATCCCCAGTCCCGCCTGGCGGCCGACGTGTGGAACAACCTCGGCCTCATCGCGCTGCACAGGCGGCACGATCAGGAGGCATTTGCAGACTTCGCGGCGGCCGCGAAGATCGACCCGACGCTCGCCTCTGCGCGCCGGAATCGCGCCGTGGTCTACCTCGATTGCGGCGACTACGACAAGGCCGCGAGCGAGCTGCGAGATGTCGTGCGTGGCGACGCCAGCGACGGCGCGGCGTGGGTGGCGCTCGGCGTGGCAGAGCGCGGTCGCGGAAAGCTCGACGATGCAGAGAAGGCGTATCGCAGGGCGATAGAGGTCGACAGCAGTGGCCCCGACGGGATCGACGCCCGGTACGACCTGGGCGTCCTGTTCATGGATTTTCGAAAGGATCCGAAGTCGGCCCGAGACGCCCTCGCCGAGTTCGCGAAGCTCGCGCCTGGCAAGCACGCGAAGCTGGCCGACGCGCAGAGCCGCTTGAAGGAGCTTGCCCCGAAGGCCGAGGCCACCCCACAATCGGGCAGCCAGGGAACCGCGCCGGCCGCAGCGCCGAGCAACGGAAAGCCTGGGTCCAGATGAAGTTGACCCCGATGAAGAGTCCGCCCGGAGCCTGCCTGCACGTTGCGTTCGGCCTCCTGGCCGCCTTCGCGCTGTGGCTGATGTTCGGCAAGCCCGCGAGCGCCGACAAGAAGCATCCCGCACCCACCTCGCACCTCGCACCTCCCACCACCGCGTCCCCGACGAAGAGGGAGCAGACCTACAACTTCGGCGGCCTGGACATCGACGGCAAGCTCAAGACGCCGCAGCTCCTTTACTTCCTCAATCGCATGAAGTCGGAGTTCGACACGACGACCCCCGACAAGCGCAGCTTCATCCCCGAGCTCAAGCGCTCGACGGAGGAGATGTGAAGAGCGACCGGACTCCGGAGGCGCGCGCCTAGTGGCGACGCCGCTGTTCGCGCGCCCGCTGCGCGTCGTCCTCGTCTGGCATGGCGAGGCGCTCGAGGAGCGCGTGCTGCACCGGGCAGAGCCGGTGATCCTCGGTACGCGGAAGGGCGTCACGTTCGCGGTGCCCGAGGCGCTCGGAGAACACGTGCTGCTGCGGCCGTCTGCCGACGGTAGCGTCGTGCTCTCACTCCGGCCCGGCATGTCGGGGACAATCGGTCTCGACCACCGCGAGGTCGTCGTCGACCAGCTCCTCGGCGGCCGCGGATCCGTCGAGCAGCCGCTCGCGATCTCGGACTGGGGCATCGTCGCGCTCGACGAGGGCCAGGAGATCGCGATCTTCTTCCAGTTCCTCGCGCCGCAGGTCGGCCTCGGCAACACGACGGCGTTCTTCGATCGCTTCATCGGGCAGGCGCTCCTGTTCTCGGCGGTCGTCCACGTGAGCCTGCTCGTCATCGCGTTCATGCTGTGGGAGCCCGATGATCTGCTCGACGTGGATCCGCCCCCGTCGCAGGCCATCGCCCAGCTGCTGCTCGAGCAGACCCCGCTGCCGGACAAGCCCGAGAAGCCCGACGTTCACAAGGCACGGGAAGACGACGCCTCGAAGCGCGCGGCGAAGTCCGAAGGAAAGGTCGGCGACAAGGACGCCAAGCCGAAGCTCACCAAGATCCCGAAGGGCGACCGCGATCAGGTCGCGAAGGCCGTCTCGACGATGGGACTCCTCGGCGCGATGAAGGGCAGCAAGCAGTCCGCGGCGCTGAAGAACCTGCTGTCCGACACGCCAGACGCCACGGTCACGACGGCGATGGCGGGCCTGAAGGGCACCGAGCTCGTCGTCGGCCGCGGCTCGGGCGGCATGGGCATCAAGGGCGACGGTCCCGGCGGCGGCGGCACGGGCAAGGGTCAGCTCATGGGCGTCGGCAACCTCGCGACGGGCGGGGGCGGCCACGGGGGCAAGAACACCGGCTCGGGTGGCGGCGGCACGCGCGTCGTCAAGGAGATGCACGTGGGCATGACGACGGGCAACCTCTCGTCGGAAGGCGGCCTGTCGAAGGAGCAGATCCAGAAGGTCGTGCAGTCGCACATCGCAGCGATCCAGTTCTGCTACGAGAAGGAGCTGCAGCGCTTCCCGCACCTCGCGGGCTCCGTGAAGCTCTACTGGCGCGTCGATCCCGACGGTCGCGTGAACGTCACGCGCGTCGACTCGAGCTCGCTCGGCAATCCCTCGGCGGAGGGCTGCATGTCGCGTCAGGTGAAGGCGTGGTCCTTCCCGAAGTCGAATGGCCCGACGAACGTGAACTTCCCGTTCCTGTTCAAGGGCCAGTAGCCCGCTGCTGCCCGCGACTGCCCGCTACTGAGCGGGGCCGTTGCCGGCGCACGTCGCGACGCCGACGCCGACGATGCGGCGCCCCGTGTCGGGAATGACCGTGGTGAGCTCGCCCGTCGTGCCGTCGAGCTCGTAGATGACCGTCGAGCTGTCGATGTCGCGCTGAAGGAACAGGTAGAAGTTGCCCTGGTACGCCGCGAAGCCCCACGCCACCGCGGTGCCGATGAGCTGCGGCATGTCGAAGAAGCGATCGAGCGAGCCGGTCTGCTTGTCGATGCGCGCCACGAACGGGGTCACGACGTCGGGAAAGAAGCCCCACAGGTTCGCCTGATCGTCGCCCGTTAGCTCGCCATTGCCGTCGGTGTCGACCGTGACCGGCGTCGAGACCACGAAGCTCGTCAGGTCGATCGACGCGAGGCGCGCGGTCTTGGATGCGGTGGGCGTGACCCAGAGCGTCTCGTCGCTGCTGCCGGGCGTGTCCTGCGCGAACGACATGCCGAAGTTCGAGAAGCCGTGCTGCCCGG
>JAYTLP010000316.1:0-16927 GCA_043729375.1 Myxococcales bacterium | reverse complement strand
AGGCCGCGGAGGGGCGGCGGTTCGGTGGCCAGACCATCCCGTCGGAGCTGCCGTCGACGTTCCTGTACACGCAGCGCGAGGCGCTCGGCGTCGTGGCGCTCATCACCCCGTGGAACTTTCCCGTAGCGATCCCGATCTGGAAGCTCGCGCCCGCGCTGCTGTGCGGCAACACCGTCGTCATGAAGCCGGCGTCGATCACGCCGTGGTCGGCCGCGATCATCGGCGAGATCTTCGCCACCGCCGGGCTCCCGCACGGCGTGCTCAACATCGTCTTCGGGCCCGGCTCCGTCGTCGGGGACGCGCTCGTCACCCACAAGGACGTTCGCGCCATCTCGTTCACGGGTTCGAACGAGGTCGGCACGCGTCTCTACGCGCTCGGCGCGCAGCACATGAAGAAGGTCCAGTGCGAGATGGGCGGCAAGAACGCCGTGATTGTTCTCGAGGATGCCGACCTCGAGCTCGCCGCCACCGCCACGGTGCAGGGCGCGTTCGGTGCGACCGGTCAGCGCTGCACCGCGACCTCGCGCGCGGTCGTGCAGGAGAGCGTGCTGGCCGAGTTCACGAAGCTCGTCGTCGCAAAAGCGAAGGCGCTCAAGGTCGGCGACGGCATCGAGGCCGGCGTGAACATGGGCCCCGCCGTCGACAACGGTCAGTTCCAGACCGTGCTCGATTACATCAAGATCGGCAAGGAGGAGGGCGCCAAGATTGCGCTGGGTGGCAACCGCATCGGCACCAAGGGCTTCTACTGCGAGCCCACCGTGTTCGTCGACGTGAAGCGCAGCATGCGCATTGCCCAGGAGGAGATCTTCGGGCCGGTGCTCTCCATTGTCTCGGTGAAGGACTTCGACGAGGCCATCGACGCGGCCAACGACAGCCCGTTCGGGCTCACGTCGTCCATCTTCACCAACGACGTGAACAAGGTATTTCGCTACAACGAGCACATCGAGACGGGCATGACCCACGTCAACTCCGCCACCGTCGGTGGCGAGGCTCAGATGCCCTTTGGTGGCATGAAGGCCACCGGCGTCGGCGCCCGCGAGTGCGGACCCACCGCCGTCGACTTCTTCTCGGAGTGGAAGTCGATCTACGTCGACTACACCGGTCAGAAGCGCACGAGCAGCATCTACTAGGCACGAGGATGAGGCCCGGAACGATCACGCTCTCGACGCGCGACCTGCCGAGGTCCCGATCGTTCTATGGCAGCAAGCTCGGCTTTCCCGTGAAGCGGCTGCCGCCCGAGAGTGTGGAGCCGCGGCTGGTGTTTCGTACCGGCGATCTGAAGAGTCGGTGCTTCGAGTTGCGGGATCGCGGCGTCTCCGTCGAGGGGCCGCTGACCTCGACCGCGCGGGACACTACGCGCAGCTCGCGGATCCGGACGGACATCCAGTCCTGCTCTTCGAGCAGCGACCGAACTGACACTGCTTGCTGCTCCTCGTAAGCTATCGCAATCTCGGGATCCGGGGAGCGTCACCAGGCTTCGACGGTCGATTTCGATACGCGAGCTTGGAAAGCCACGAGAAATGTTCTATACGTCCATCACGTGCAGGGCACTCCGCCCAATGTGCCGAGCGACGCTCGGAGCAGCACGGCTCATCAGTACCGGAATCCTCCTCGCGGGGGGCCGGACAACAAGGAATCGAAAATGGCTAAAGGCACTGTGAAGTGGTTCAACGACGCAAAGGGTTTCGGCTTCATCACCCCCGAGAGTGGTCCGGACGTGTTCGTCCACCACACGGCGATCACGAGCGAGGGCTTCCGCAGCCTCACCGAGGGTGAGACCGTCGAGTTCGATACCGTCCAGGGCCCCAAGGGCCTTCAGGCGGCAAACGTCTCGAAGTCCAAGTAATCAGACTTCCACGTTTGTACTAAGAAGGGCCCGGTTCGCCGGGCCCTTTTTTTATTGCCCGACGGGCCACGACGGAGGTCGTGACTGTCGCAGTGGTCAGCTCGTGGCTTCGACGAGCTTGAGCCTCACGCTGTCGGTAAGGTCGACCCACTCGAGACCGCAGCCGTGCTGCGTGGTGCCCGCGGGCTGGCGGTGCCAGCGCACGACAGCGCGGACGGAGAGCGCGTGCTCGTGATCGACCGGTAGGTCCACGAGGACCTCGGCGCCGAGCGGCAGCAGCAACGGCATAACGATGAACGCGCCGCCCGGACTGAGGTTCTCGGCCATCCCCTCTTCGAGCGCGTGATCCCCGCGGCGCACCTTCACCGCGAGCGACACGGGCACGCGGGGGTGCGCGCGAGGAACGCCGATGCGCCGCGTTGCGAGCGGCGAAGCGCGCGTGCGCCGCACCGGCCCGTGAGCGGTCCGTGCGACGCGGCGGACACGCATGCCCATCATCGACATGAGCGTGCGAAGCTCGAAGAGGAACGCCTCCGCGGACTGCGGCCGCTCCGCGGGATCGAAGGCGATGGCGCGCATGACCACGTCGTCGGTGCGCGCCTCGAGCCGCTCGTGCATGAGCTCCGATGGGGCGGGCGGGGTATCGCCCGCGAGCTGCTGGTCGACCATCTCGTGGACCTGGCCCTCGTACGGGGGGCGACCCGTCAAGATCTCGTAGAACAGCGATCCCAGCGCGTAGAGATCGGCCACGGGGCTCGGCGGCGCACCACGCAGGCGTTCCGGCGCGAGGTAGGGCGGTGTGCCTGCGAGCGAGAAGCTCGGCTCCGTGGGGCGGAAGGCGAGCCCGAAGTCGATCAGCTTCACGTGATTGCGACGCCGCAACTCCTCGCCGCACTCCGCGAGGAAGACGTTCTCGGGCTTGAGGTCGCAGTGGATGACGCCGCGCGAATGGATGTGGAGCAGGGCCCACGCGCACTGCTCCACGATGTCGCACGCGACGCGCGCGCGCATCGGCTGCTCGTTCATGCGATCGCGCAGCGTGTGGCCTTCGAGGTGCTCCATGACGATGAAGTAGCCGCGCTCCTCGTCGATGCCGAAGTCCGTCACGTCGACGATGTTCGGGTGGCCGAAGGAGCTCGCGACGCGCGCCTCGTGCATGAAGCGCTCGCGCAGCTCGGCGTCTGCACGCGCGCTCGGGCTCATGAACTTGATTGCGACGATGCGATCGAGCTTGCGATGCCGCGCACGATGGACAGTGCCCATCCCCCCCGAGGAGAGGAGCTCGAGGAGCTCGTACCGTCCTTCCAGCGTTACCACTTTTCGATCGTCCCACGGGCGCGCCCCAAAACCCGAGTAGTAAGAATCGTTCGCTGGGTTGCACTCCATACGTCACCGACGAGGTGCTTGGCGAGGTAGGGATGTTTCCGCTATGTAGTCAGCCATGACACCTCGAATGATCAAATGCGGGCTCATCCAGGCTGGAAATCCGATCAACGACGAGAAGCGCCCCGTCGCGGAGATCAAGCACGCCATGTACGAGAAGCACCTGCCGATGATCGAGGAGGCAGGCAAGAAGGGCGTGAAGATCCTCTGCCTGCAGGAGATCTTCGACGGGCCGTACTTCTGCCCGTCGCAGGATCAGCGCTGGTACGACGCGGCCGAGGCGGTCCCCGGTCCGACGACCGAGAAGCTCGCAGTCATTGCCAAGAAGTACGGCATGGCGATCGTGGTGCCGATCTACGAGCGCGAGATGGCCGGCGTCTATTACAACACCGCGGCCGTGCTCGACCACGACGGCACGTACCTCGGCAAGTACCGCAAGAACCACATCCCCGACTGCAACCCGGGCTTCTACGAGAAGTTCTATTTCAAGCCCGGCAACCTCGGGTACCCGGTGTTCGAGCTCTCTTCCGGCGTCCGCATCGGCGTGTACATCTGCTACGACCGGCACTTCCCCGAGGGCGCACGGCTGCTCGGGCTCCACGGCGCCGAGATCGTCTTCAACCCGTCGGCCACCGTCGCGGGGCTCTCGCAGTACCTGTGGAAGCTGGAGCAGCCCGCGCACGCGGCGGCAAACGGGTACTTCATGGGCTGCATCAACCGCGTCGGCACCGAGGCGCCCTGGAACATCGGCAAGTTCTACGGCACGTCGTACTTCGTCGATCCGCGCGGGCAGTTCATCGCCACGGCGTCCGAGGACAAAGACGAATTGCTGGTAGCCGATCTGGACCTCTCCGTCATCGAAGAGGTTCGTCGCGTGTGGCAGTTCTACCGCGACCGTCGCCCCGACTCCTACGAGGACATGGTCAAGCAGCTTCCTTGAACAAACACACCGCGAGGGTCGTCTGCCTCTCGCGGAACAGCATCACACGCACGACGCCCGACTCGGTGTTCGAGTCAGTCCACATCATCAAATTGAGGAGCCTCACGTGAAGATTGCAATCGCAACGCTCGTCCTTTCCATGGGCCTGTCGGCCGTCAGCCTCGCCGAGCCCGCCACCGCCGGTGAGAAGGCCGGCCGCAAGATCGACGAGGCCGCCGATGCCACGGCCGATACGGCCAAGAGCGCCGCGCACAAGACGAAGAGGGCCGCGCACAAGGCCAAGAACAAGACGGGCGCGGCGGTCGAGAAGGCCGGCGACAAGATGCAGGACTGAGCTGGTCCCGCAGGTCCAGGATTCACGAACTAGGACGCGCTCGCGAGGGCGCGTCCTCGCTATTTTCATCCATTCCAACAGGAGCGCACGATGATCAAGGTCGGAGACAAGGTTCCAGATGCCACGCTGCAGGAGTCGACCGAGTTCGGGAACGCGTGTCCCGCCTCGCCGAAGGCGGTGTCGGTCGCGGACGCGACCAAGGGCAAGCGTATCGTCGTCTTCGGTCTGCCCGGCGCGTACACGCCGACCTGCTCGGCAGAGCACGTGCCCGGCTATCTCGAGGCGTACGACACGCTGAGGGGCAAGAAGGTCGACGAGATCTGGTGCATCTCGGTCAATGACGGCTTCGTGATGGCTGCGTGGGGCCGTGACGCGAAGGGCCTCGGCAAGATCCGCTTCCTCGGCGACGGCTCCGCCGACTTCGCGAAGAAGCTCGGCCTCGAGGTCGACCTCTCGGCCGTCGGCATGGGCATGCGCATGAAGCGCTTCTCGATGTTCCTCGACGACGGCGTCGTCAAGCAGCTCAACGTCGAGGAGGGCCGTGACTTCAAGGTCTCGAACGCCGAGACCATGGTGGGGCAGCTCTAGTTTCTTACTCTAGGTCCCCGGTGAGGCGCACACGCCGAGCGACGGATCGCTCGGTGTGCTGGTGTCGACCGGCACGCACAGCACGCCGGGGCCGGGGCCGCAGTCGGTGTCGGTATGGCAGAGCGCGAAGTCGTTGTTCGGCACCTGCATGCGGCAGCGCGACCCCACGAGGGTGCCGTCGTCCGCTACGTGCGCGACGCACACTCGGCCCATCGTGCAGTCCTCGGGCCCGTCGCAGCCGAGGACGATGCCGCCCATGCACATCGCGTTCGGTTCGCCCGTGCCGCCACCCTGCTGGGACGTCACGCACGACGGCATGTCACCGGTGATGCAGCACGCCTGACCGCTGCCGCACGTGACGCCACCGCCGCACCCGACCCCGGCGAGGGGGGCGGCGAGGTCGTCCGACGCCGGCGTCGACAGATCAGCGGTGGCGCCGTGGTCCGCAGACGCCGTGGACAGATCGGACATGCCGCCATCGCTGTCGCCGGCGGACAGCGAGCGCGACGTGCAGCCCGCGAGGGCGCAGAACGCGAGGACGAAGGCGAGCAGACGGTTCATCAGAGGACCGGCGGCGGTGTGGCGCAGAAGCCGTTCACGCACGTGTTCGCATGATCGCAGCAATCGGCGGACGTCGTGCACTTGTCCTGCACGTTCGCGCACGCGGCGGTGCTGGTGCACACCAGGTTCGCGGGGCTCGACGGGTCGGGCTCGCAGAAGCCGTTGCAGCACTGGTCTCCGGACGCGCACGTGGTCCCGTCGCCCTTGCACGGGTCCAGGACCCAGAAGCCGCGCGAGTTGCCGGCGAGGATCTCCTGCGCGGGAAGATAGAACGCAGGGTGGCTGGGGTCGGTCCCGGGCGCCGCGTTGAGGTCGATGGCGACGACCCAGAGCTTCTTCACCGGCGCTTCCGCGAGGCTCGTCGTGTCGTAGTCGGCGGGCCAGCTGTTGTAAGGGAACTGCGTGAGCTGGTTGCCGTAGAGCCGACGGCTGGTGAACACGACCCAGGCGTAGCCGCCCTCGATGACGGGCAGGATGGTGGGCTCGTAGTTGAGCGACGTGTCGTCCCACGTGGCAGTGGTGTCGTTGCAGCGCGGGTCGCCGGACTGGTAGATGCCGTGGTTCATGCCGGCGGTGGGCAGGTAACTGGCAGCGCCCGTGTGCCCGTTGGCGGCATCGAGCGCGACGTTCATGCCGCCCTTGTTCCAGAAGAGCTCCGAGCGAGAGCAGTTGCGCGTCGTCACCACGTTGTCGACGCCGTGCTTGATCTGGTGCTCGAAGACGACGGCGCTGTTGTCGGGCAAGAAGCCGGGATAGCCCGCGGCCTCGCCGTTCGCAGGCGTGTACAGCGTCTGCTCGTTCGAGAAGGTGTGCATCGCAGCGTCGTAGCTCGCCGACTTGAGCGGGCGGTTCGCGAGCACGTTGGTGGAGCCCGTGGCGTCGATGAACGCGACCTTCGTGTCGTCGGGCGAGTAGCTCGGGTAGCCGACGGCGATGCCCGGGTCGAGGCCGGTCAGCGGCTGCACGAGCGGCGTGGGCCCGAACTGCCAGAACGCGCTAGTGGCCGAGCCACCGGAGGACCCCGCGATGGCGGGGTTCGACGAGGACGGATTCACCGCGTTGCCGAGCGCGTACGAGCCGTCACCGACCATGCCCGCCCACGCGAAGGTGCCATCGGGCGCGAGCAGCACGCCCGATGCCTGCACGTTCATGGCGTTCAGGTCGTAGAGCCAGCTGGCCCCGTTGCCGGGGCTGCCCGACTCGGCCTGAGCGATGATGTAGCGACCGCGCGATGCGACGATGTGACACACGCGGCAGCCGCTGTCGTCCGTGGGGATGCCATTGCCACCAAGCGGACTGTCCTTGCCGATGACGAGCTTCGGGCCCGTGTCTCCGGAGCGCACGCTGAGGATGGCAGCGCCGACGGCATGTCCAGCCTTGTCGGTGGTGGTCCAGTTCTTCACGAGCTTCGTCCCGTACGAGTTGTAGTAGACGGTGCCGGTGAGGTGCACGGGTGCGATGGGCCACGTCTGCGTGATCGGCCCGTAGCCGACCCCGCCCTTCGCGAGCGTGACCTTGACGATGAGCTTGTCGGCTGCGCCGTTGATGGTTCCGCCCGCCGTCTCCGTCGCTGCGGCCCACACGTCTTGCGGGATGGGATGCCGGATGAATGCAGTGGCGAACTGGGGTTTGCCGAAGGTACCCGACCACGAGAACGAACCGCTGGTGGTGGTGACGTCGATCTTCACGGCGTCCGCATCGGACTCCGACCACGACCACATGAGGAGGGGCGCGAGCTGGCCGCGCGGCCACACGGTGCCGTCGTAGGGATAGAGGAGCTTGAGGTTCTTGCCGGAACCATCGCTCGTGGGAGCGCCGAGTGCCGTGAGCGTGCCCGGGTCGGTGACCGGGCCGCCGAGGCCCTCGCCGCCGACCCCACCCACGCCACCGCCGGCGCTGAGGTCGGCGATGCTGGTCGGGACCTGCTTCTTCTCGTCGGGGTTGCTGGCATCCGCGCCGTTCTGCGGGAGCGACACGAGCTTGATGAACACGGCGCGCACGAGCGTGCTCTGCCCGAGCCGCGCGGTGACGTTGACGATGCCGCCGGTGGCGCCAGTGGGCGTGACGACGCTCATCGTCGTCGGGCCTGCGGCGACGCTCGCGAGGTCGCCGCGGTCCACGGTCCACACCACGTCGACCGGAACCGTCCCGAGGAACGCGCTGAACGCCATGGTGGGCGTCTGCTGGCCGCGCGTCACCACCAGGGTCTGCTGCGTGTCGGGTGTGACGGTGAGGGTCGGGTTGACGCCGTCCAGATCGGCGCCTGCGAGGTCGGAGCCAGAGCCACCGTCCCCGACGCCGAGGTCGTCCTTGGTGGCATGCTCGTGGTGGCAGGCGGCGAGCGCGAGGGGCAGAAGGACGGACAGCAGCAGGCGAGGCGAAGTCAGAGTCGGAGTGCTCATTTACTAATTTTGTCACGCCGCCTGCTGGACCGTCGACGCAAAAGAGTGCGGCAAATTTGCAGACGCTTTGTGGTTAGCTCATCGACATGCGGACCCTTATTGCCAACGGCACCTGCGTCACCGCGAGCGACACGTTTGCGGCTGACGTCTGGATCAAGGACGGAAAGATTGAGGCGCTGGTGGCGGCGGGCACCAAGCTGGGTGTCGCGGATCACACCATCGACGCGACGGGGCAGTATGTGATCCCGGGTGGCATCGACGCCCACACGCACCTCGACATGCCGTTCGGAGGGACGTCGTCAGTCGACGACTTCGAGTCGGGCACGCTGGCGGCGGCGCACGGCGGCACCACCTGCATCATCGACTTCGCCATCCAGCAGAAGGGCACGATGATGCGCCAGGCGCTCGACACCTGGCACGGCAAGGCCGAGGGCAAGACGCACGTCGACTACGCATTCCACATGATCGCCACCGACGTCCCGCCGCCGGTGCTCGACGAGATGGGCGAGATCGTCAAGGAGGGCGTCACGTCCTTCAAGATGTTCATGGCGTACCCGGGCGTGTTTCTGCTCGATGACCAGTCCATCTTCCGCGGCATGCTGCGCGCGGGCGAGCTCGGCGCGCTGGTTTGCATGCATGCGGAGACGGGCCTGCCAATCGACGTGCTGGTCGAGCGCGCGCTCGCCGCGGGGCACACCGCGCCGATCCATCACGCGCTCACACGGCCGGAGGTCGCGGAGGCCACGGGAACGGACCGTGCGATCGCGCTTGCAGAGATGGCAAACGTGCCCGTGTACCTGGTGCACCTGTCCGCGCAGCGCGCGCTGGAGCGCGTGATGGAGGCGCGCGATCGCGGACTGCCCGCGTACGCCGAGACTTGCCCGCAGTACCTGTTTCTTTCGGAGGACGACCTGCGCGGCACGCCCGAGGACCCCTTCGAGGGCGCGAAGTACGTGTGCACGCCTCCCCTGCGCCCGAAGCACCATCACGACCACCTGTGGCGCGGGCTCGCAAATCACGACCTCCAGGTCGTCTCCACCGACCACTGCCCGTTCTGCATGAAGGGCCAGAAGGAGCTCGGCCGCAAAGACTTCTCGAAGATACCGAACGGCATGCCCGGCGTCGAGACGCGCCTGCACCTGCTCTATGAAGGCGTCCGCGAGAAGCGCATCTCGCTCAACCGCTTCGTCGAGATCACGTCAACGGCGCCTGCGAAGATCTTCGGCCTGTATCCGCGCAAAGGAACGATCGCCGTCGGGGCCGATGCCGATGTCGTGGTGTGGGATCCGAACAAGAGGCACTCCCTCTCGCACGAGAACATGCACTCGCGCGCGGACTACTCGTCGTACGAGGGCAAGGTGGTCACCGGTGCACCGAGTCACGTGCTCTCGCGCGGCGAGCTCGTCGTGCAGCACGACAAGACGCTGTCGCGTCCCGGTCGCGGTCAGTTCGTGAAGCGCGGCACCTTCTCGCTGTAGATGGACGAGGCGGAACGCATCCACCGGCTCGTCGCAGGCGCCGCCCGGCCCGCATTCGACGTGGTGGAGCGCCAGCTCGCCGTGCTCGTGCTGCGCACGCAGGTGATGCTCTCGCTCTCGGGCATCGTCATCACCGTGACGGGCTTCTCCGGCCGTGCGATCGCCGAGACGAGCCCGCTGGCGCGCATCCTGGTCGCCACCGGCATCCTCGTCGTGCTGGCGTCGGCGGCCACTGCGATCGGTGGCGTCCTGCGGCTGCGCTGGCTCACCCAGTCCATCGAGGACGACGTGCTCGCGATGCTCCGCCGCATGCTCGCAGAGCGCGACCGCAAGGCGCGGTTCCTCGGCGTCGCGCTCGTGCTGTTCGTCGGCGGGTTCGCCTGCTACTGCGTCGCCATCGCGCTCATGCTCATCGCAGCGCGACCTGCCTAGGGCTCGGCGACGACGCCTACCGGCGAGCCGTCCGGAAGAAGGCTCACTGGATCCCGTCTTGTTGTAACGTCACAGGCCATGAGCACCGACAACGCACGCCAGGTCGCAGCCAAGCACACCTACGGAACGTGGCGCCGCCAGCGCGGCTGGAACCCCCTGCACATGGTGTCCGCGTCGGGCTCGCACTTCATCGACAGCGACGGTAAGAAGTGGCTCGACTTCTCGAGCCAGCTCATGTGCTCGAACCTCGGCCACGACAACAAGGCGGTCATCGACGCCATCAAGCAGCAGGCCGACGAGCTCGCGTTCGCCGCGCCCGGGTACGCGACGACGGCACGCAAGTCGCTCGTCGAGGCGCTGCTCCCGATCATGCCGCCCGGCCTCACCAAGTTTTTCTTCACGACGTCGGGCACCGAGGCCAACGAGGCCGCCGTGAAGATTGCCCGCATGTACACGGGCAAGCACAAGATCATCTCGCGCTACGCGAGCTACCACGGCTCCACGTCGGCCTCGATCTCGCTCACGGGCGACTTCCGCCGCTGGCCCGTCGAGGGCAAGGACACCGTTCCGGGCACCGTGTTCGCGCCCGACGCGTACTGCTACCGCTGCCCGCTCAAGCAGAAGCCCGACACCTGCGGCCTCGCCTGCGCGGACTACGTCGAGTACATGATCGAGCGCGAGAGCAACGTCGCGGCGATGATCATCGAGCCCGTCGTCGGAACCAACGGCGTCATCCTGCCGCCCGCGGGCTACCTGAAGCGCCTCCGCGAGATCACGAAGAAGCACGGCGTGCTCCTCATCTGCGACGAGGTCATGTGCGGCTGGGGTCGCACGGGCGAGTGGTTCGTGTCCTCCGCGGAGGGCATCACGCCCGACATCCTCACCACGGCCAAGGGCATCAGCTCCGCGTACGTGCCGCTCGGCCTCACCGCCACGACGCAGGAGATCGCGGCGTTCTTCGACGACAACTACTTCGCCCACGGTCACACCTACGAGGCGCACCCCATCACGCTCGGCCCCGCCGTCGCCGCCATCAACGAGTACAAGCGCCTCGGGCTGCTCGAGCGCGCGAAGGATGTCGGCGAGCGCTTCGGCAAGAAGCTCCGCGAGCTGTGCGCGAAGCACCCGTCCGTCGGTGATGTGCGCGGTCGAGGGCTCTTCTGGGCCGTCGAGCTCGTGAAGGACCAGGTGACGCGCGCGCCGTTCAACACGCAGGCCGAGAAGCTCGCCGGCATCCCGCTCGTAACCGACCAGGTCGTGGCGAAGATGGGCACGATGGGCGTCGTCTGCGTGGGCTGGGCCAGCCACCTCGTCATTGCGCCGCCGCTCATCATCACCGAGGCCGAGCTCGACGAGGGCCTGGCCGCGCTCGACGAGGGCCTCGAGGTGGCCGACGCAAAGGTCGGCTGACCTGCTTGCGGCGCTTCCAGTGGTGACCGT
Source organism: Myxococcales bacterium (assembly GCA_043729375.1). Taxonomy (GTDB): domain Bacteria; phylum Myxococcota_A; class Polyangia; order Palsa-1104; family Palsa-1104; genus JBDTCO01. The sequence goes on along the minus strand of JAYTLP010000316.1, from coordinate 5,523 downwards.
CCATCGACAGGCCGATCACCAGAATGAGAAGCGCGTTGATCCCGAATGCGATGAAGCCCAGCAGCGAACCTCCTGCATCGACCGTACGGCGCCATCAAATAACGGAAACCGCGCGGTCAGGGTCGCGGCGACGGGCTGCCATCTGAAAGAACCCGTCGACACGAGCTGGTCGACCACTGGAAAAACCACCACCAGCACGCTCGCCGCCAGGAACCAATCAGCGAGCAGACCTCGCGCTCGTTCACGAGGATTGCCCATGTACGGATCATCGGCGCACGTCCCGGAAAGTAGCGCATGAGCACCCGCCAGCTCCAGCACGCCGACGGGCGCGTCGAGCTCGACGAGGCCTCCACCCTCGAGCTCGAGCGCAGCCCGCTCTACAACCACGACCTCGCGCCGGTTCGCGTCAAGGACCGCACGTGGTCGACCTACAACTACGCGGCGCTGTGGATCTCGATGGCCCACTGCATCCCCACGTACATGCTCGCAGCCGACCTCATCGGCGCCGGGATGTCGTGGGGGCAGGCGCTCTTCACGATCCTGCTCGGCAACGTGATCGTGCTCGGGCCGATTCTCGCCAACTCTCACCCCGGTACGAAGTACGGCATCCCGTTCCCCGTGTTCGCGCGGGCTGCCTACGGCACGAGTGGCGCGAACCTGCCCGCGCTGCTCCGCGCCATCGTCGCGTGCGGGTGGTTCGGCATCAACACGTGGATCGGCGGCAAGGCGCTCCACACGTTCTTTCGCGTGCTGTGGCCGGGCTGGGCCACGTTCGGGCCCGTCATCGCCAGCCACCCGACGGGCCTGTGGATCGCGTTCGCGCTGTTCTGGCTCCTCAACATCGTCATCGTGTTCCGCGGCATGGACCTGCTCCGACGTGTCGAGAACTGGGCCGCACCGTTCGTGCTCGTGATGACCGCCGTGCTCGTCGTGTGGGCCGTGTGGAGCGCGCACGGGCTCGGCGAGATCATGACGAGACCCGGCAAGTTCACCACGCCCGGCGCCTTCATGAAGGTGTTCGTCCCGTCGCTGACCGCGATGATCGGCTTCTGGGCCACGCTGTCGCTCAACATGCCCGACTTCACGCGCTTCGGTCGCAGCCAGCGCGAGCAGATGATGGGGCAGGTCATCGCGCTGCCCACCACGATGACGGTCTTCTCCACTATGGCCGTCGTCATCACGTCGGCGTCCGCCGTCATCTACGGCGAGGCCATCTGGGATCCCGTGACGCTCGTCGGCAAGTTCTCGCAGGCCTGGATCGTCGCCATCGCGATGTTCACTATCGTCGTCGCGACGCTTGCCGTGAACATCGCGGCCAACGTCGTGTCGCCCGCCAACGACTTCGCCAACGCGTGGCCGAAGCTCATCGACTTCCCGCGCGGCGGCCTTCTCACCGGCATCATCGGCGTGCTCATGATGCCGTGGAAGCTCGCGGAAGATCCGAGCGGCTACGTGTACAAATGGCTGCTCGGCTACTCGGGTGGCCTCGGTGCCATCGCCGGCGTCCTCATCGCCGACTACTACGGCGTGCGCAAGAAGGAGCTCGATCTCTATTCGCTCTATTCGAGCGACGGCGCATATCGCTACCGCAACGGGTGGAACCCCGTCGCCGTGTTCGCCACCCTGCTCGGCTGTGCGGTCGCCTGGGCCGGTGCGTTCGTGCCAGCCTTCACGCGGCTCTTCGACTACGCGTGGTTCGTCGGCTTCTTCCTCTCGGGCGCGACCTACCTCGTGCTCAGTCGCCGTCCGACGTCCTGAGCACGCGCGCGGCCCACGCCGCGATTCCGACCGTGGGTAGCGTCGTCGGCTCGACCCAGCGCAGCGCCTCGTAGCGCGTGTGCACGTCGTGCGCCCGCTCGCTGCGAGCTCGTCCCGACAGGACGTGGAAGCGGTAGCGGCGGTGCGTGAGCTCGTGGGTGAGCGTGGTGAGCTCGGTCCTGCCGGTCAGCCTCAACCCGAGCTCGGACGACGGGAACGTCGCGGCCATCGCCTCGATGTCGGAGCCGGGGGCGACTGGCATCCAGGGCGGCTCCCACAGGCCGCCCCACAGCCCGCGCGCGGGACGACGCCCGAGCAGCACACGCCCCTTGCAGCGCGCGACGAGCGCGATGGCCTCCACCGTCCGAGGCTCTTTGCGCACGCGCTTTCGCGGGAGCTCCTCCTGGATGCCCGCGGCGCGAGCGCGACAGCTTGCGGCCACGGGGCACGTGAGGCACCGGGGGGAGCGCGGCGTGCAGACCGTCGCACCGAGCTCCATCATCGCCTGGTTGAACTCGCTCGGCGCGTCCTCGGGCACAAGCTCGCGAGCGAGCGCCCACAGCTGGGCCTTCGTGCTCGCCGCCGCCGCCGGTGCGTCGATGGCGAAGAGGCGCGACAGCACCCGCGCGACATTCCCGTCGAGGATCGGCTCCGGCAGGCCGTACGCGATCGATGCGATCGCCCCCGCCGTGTACGCACCGACGCCGGGCAGCGCGAGCAGTGCCGCCGGATCGCGTGGCACCGCCCCCCCGTCGCGCACCGTGAGCAGCTCCGCAGCGGCCTTCAGGTTTCGCGCTCGCGCGTAGTAGCCGAGGCCGCTCCACAGGGAGAGCACCTCGTCGAGCGGCGCTTCCGCCAGCGCACGCACCGTCGGCAGGCGGGCCATCCAGCGCGTGTAGTACCCGCGCACCGTCTCGACGCGCGTCTGCTGCAGCATGATCTCGGAGACCCAGATTGCGTACGGGTCACGCGACTCGCGCCACGGCATCTGGCGGTGACCAACACGGAACCACGCGACGAGCGCGCGCGCGATCTCGCGCAACGCGGCGCTCAACCGCCGAACGTGGCCGTGTAGGTGTAGTGCGCGGACTGCGACGCCGCGATGGTCGGAGAGCCCGCCACGGCCTGATCCAGCAGCAGCGTGCACGAAGCGCTCGCTATGCCCTCCGTGCAGGTCGGGCCGCCGCCCGCCACGGTCCACCCCGAGAACGTGGACGCTCCAGCTGGCGTCGCCTTGAGCGTGATCATCGGCGCCGACGTGTCGCGGACGAAGGTCTTCGAACACGTGCCCGCGTTCCCTGTGCACATGTAGTCCGGCGGAACCGCGGTGTCGGAGATCGTGCCGCTGCCGGTGCCATCCGAGGCGACCGTGACCGTCACGTAGTCGCGACCCGTGCCGCGCACGTACGTCGTCGCGGTGCTGCCTGGCGTCGCGGAGACCGTCACGGTGAAGTTTTTCTCGCCGAACGTCGTGGGTGCGAGGACGAGCTCCACGATGCATTTCTCCGCAGGAGCGAGCTGGGTCGTGGTCGTGCACGTGGTGCCACCACCGAGGACCAGCTCGCCCGCCTGCGTGCCTGCGCCTGTCGCGACCTTGGCGATGGCGAGATCACCCGACGCGAAGTCACCGTCGTTGCGCACGGTGAAGGTGTACGGCGTCGTCGAGCTCGAACCCACAGCGATGGTGCCGAGCGCCGCGGGCGTGGCCATGGTCGTGCTCTCGACGATCGTCAGAGTTGCACCGACCTGTCCCGCGCCGGAGAGGAACACCACAGTGGTGCCACTCGTGTCGGCCGACGCGGACAGAGTCGCGGTCAGAGGGCCCCGCGCCGACGGCGCGAGGTGCGCCTTCACGGTGCACATCGCGCCGCTCACCAGCGTGTGTCCCGTGCAGCCATCCGCCGCGAGCGCGAACTGCGCCGCGTCGCTGCCCGAGAGTGAGATTGTGATGACGCTCGTGGTCTGGCCGCCCGTGTTGCTGAGCGTGAACGTCGCGTCGGGCCCCGTGCTGCCGACGAGCGCTTTTCCGAGGTCACGCATCGTCTCCGAGAAGAGCAGTGCGCCTTGCGCGGCCGCGGTTGCCGACAGCGAGGCCGTCGCGGGGCCGACGTGAAGCGAGGCCATCTTGGTGGCGAGCGCCGACGATGCCTTGGGCGCGAACGTGGCAGTGACTGCGCACGCCGCCCCGGGCGCCAGCGTCTTGCCCTGACAGCCACTGCCGTCGATCGCGAAATCGACCGCGTTCGGCCCGTCGAGCGCGACGACGAGCGCGCTCGTAGTCGCGCTCGTGCCGTTGGTGATCGTGTACGAGAACGCGGGCGAGCTCGAGCCCGTCGTCACGATGCCGTAGTCGTGCGTCGCGGGCGCGATCACGAGCGCGCCGGTCCCTCCGTCGGTGCCGAGATCGCCCGCGCCCGTGAACGGCAGGTCCACGGTCACCGAGCGGTCTCGTACGACCTCGACGGTCCCGGAGACGGTGCCGGCAAGGACACCGTCGGTGCCGCGCGCCTCGCAAGCGACGGTGAGTGTGCCGGTGCCGGACTCGATCTGCAGCGAGCCGCTCGTCGGAAAGGCGAAGCCGTCGCCCTTCGCGGTGAACGCGGCCTTCGCGGTCTTTCCCGCGAGCCCGAGGTCGCACTGGATGGTGTGGACGGACGTCGCAGGACCGGTCGTGAAGTCCAGCACGACAAACGTGCCCTTCTTCTGGCAGGCGGTCACGGCGAGCACGGCTGCGAGCAGGACGAGCCTCGACTTCATCGCGACACCCCGATCGAGAAGACCTTGTCGTTGCCGAGGGCAGTTCCCGGTGGGCTCGGGTTGCGCTCGACTCCGAGGCCCACACCGAGCCCGATCGCGACACCTGCGACGACGACGCCAGCGACGACGCCCCAGACCCAACCCTTCCTGTAGGTCGGCGTCGGCGAGCGCTCGGACGGCGGCGCGAGCGGGGAGGTCACGGCCATCACCTGCGGCGTTTCGACGGGGTGCGTGGCGACCGGCGGAGTGACGGCCGGTCGCGCCGCCGTCTGCGCCTCCAGCTTGCGGACCTGCGCTTCGATGTCGGGGTGATCTCCTGGCACCTGGGCGAGGTAGGAGCGATAAAAGGAGAGCGCTTGGTCCGGATCGTTGGCGAGCCGGTACGACTGCGCGATGTTGTAAAGGAACGCCGGATCGGCCTTCGCATCGTACGCGGCCTTGTACTCGACGGCGGCGCGAGCGAAGTCGCCGAGGTTGTAGGCCTTGCGACCCGCCTGGAAGTGAGCGACGGCTTCCGCGATCGCAGGATCTCCCTGCGGGGGCGCCGCTCCACTCATCCCCTGAAACATCAGCAACAGCCCGAGCACCACGACCCGCGTTTTCACGCTCGCATCGTACCAAAAAAAACGGCGACCCCGAGGGGCCGCCGTTCTCCGTGCTTCGTCGAGCTACGTTCTAGTAGTCGCCACCCATGTCGTCATGACCGGGGGCCGATGCGCCCTTGGTCGACTTCTTGGGGCGGTCGGCAATGATCGCCTCGGTGGTGAGCATGAGCGCGGCAACCGACGCCGCGTTCTGCAGCGCCGTACGGACGACCTTGGTCGGGTCGATGACGCCGGCCTTCACGAGGTCCTCGTACTCGCCGGTCGCGCCGTTCCAGCCGAACGCGCCCTTGCCCTCCTTGACCTTGTTCACGACGATCGAGCCCTCGAAGCCGCCGTTCGCGGCGATCTGACGGAGGGGCTCCTCGAGCGCGCGGCGGATGATGTTGACGCCGTACTGCTTGTC
>JAYTLP010000315.1:0-6786 GCA_043729375.1 Myxococcales bacterium | reverse complement strand
GGCAAGTCGGCTACGGCCGAGGCAGCTATGGCGGCGGGTACGCACGGGGTGGCTATGGACACGGTGGCGGCTATGGTCGCGGCGGCGGCTATGGTCGCGGCGGCGGCTGGGGCCACGGCGGCCGCCGATAGTCGCAGCGCAGACCTCGTGCTACGAGTCTCCGGGTGGAGCCGTCGCTGCCCTACCCGGAGAGCATCTGCCATCACTGTGCTGCGCCGCCGCGCTACGTGAGAACGGCGGCCAGCGTGTTCATCCTCTGTCCGATCCTGCCGACGAAGTACCCCCCCCAGCCGGTGCTCCGCTGTCCACTCTTTCGCCCACGCACCGGCGGCCGAGGGTCAGGTGGCGCCGCGCTCGGAAAGTAGCGGCAGCTCGTTCGCCTCGAGCAGCAGCGGCGCATCTCCTGGGTAGAGCGGGTACGCCCTTATTCCGGCGGTGAGTGCGAGCATTCCGCCGGCCGCGGCGAGCGCGAAGATGGGACCCCCACCGAGAAGAGCTGCGCACGCGAGGAGGCCCGTCTGGATGGCGGCCAGCATCCCGCCCAGTCGACGATCGCGTCGCAGCAGGCGGTAGACCGCGGCACCCGCCAGCGCCGCGTCCACGGCTGCGCAGAGTACCTCGCCGGCGGAGACCGCGAGCAGCACAAGCGCGAAGGATCCGACACAGAGTGCAGAGAGGCCGCCCCGCGCGACGAGGCGCTGCCACCCGGGTACTCGAGTGCGGAGCGCCTCGTGCAGGCTCTCGAGATCGCCGCGTGCCGAGCAGCGCCAGCAACGGAGCCCGTGCTCGGACAGGTCGGCCTCGTCGGGGCTGACCGTGTCTCCGCAGCCGATGCAGGCGCTGGGGCTGGAGCGATACATACACGTCCAGGGTACACGCAAACCGGTACGGTGCACCCGTCAGTCGAGGTGGACGGCGATCTCGCCTGCGACGATCTCGAGCCGCACGTCGCCGCCGGGCCGTTCCGCGAACGTCTCGAAGGCGGCCTCCTCGAGGTGACGCGTGAGCACGGACGCCAGGCCCCGGGCACCGGTCTCGCGCCGCAGGCTCTCACCAACTACGAAGTCGAGCACCGGCTCCGAAACGGTGAGCCGAAAGCCCTCGTCGTCGAACTCCCGTTGCAGCTTCTCGATGACGCTGGTGCGGAGGATCTGCTTCAGCGTGTCGGCATCGAGCGCGCGGAACGGCACCATGCGCGTGAACCGCGCCATGAGCTCGGGCAGAAAGCCGTAGGCCTGAAAGTTGGCGATGCTCTCGACGTCCTCGGTGGTGAGGCTCACGGCGATGTCGGCGTCGGTGCTCTGCCCGCGACGCGGCGTGCGACCGAAGCCGATGCGGTCGGCCGCGCCGCGCCGCCGCGCGACGCCCTGGAAGCCGGAGAACGCGCCCGCGGCGATGAATGCGATGTCCGCCGTCGACATGACGAGGTGATCGCCATACGTCGAGTGCGTGATCTCGAGCGGCACGACGACCTCGTGCGCCTCGAACATCTTCAGCAGCTCACGCTGCACGCCCATGCCGGTCACGTCTTTCGTCGTTCCGGCGCCCGCAAAGAGCGCGTTGTTCTGGCCCGAGGCGAGCTTGTCGAACTCGTCGAGACACACGATGCCGATGCTCGCGAGGAGCGGGTTGTCGTCAGCGGCGTGCAGCAGACGCGTGATGATCGTGCCGGGATCCTGTCCGACGTAGCCCGTCTCCGAGTAAGTGGTGATGTCGACGATCACCGTCGGAAGCTTGAGGATGTGCTTGAAGAGGAGCTCGACGAGGTGCGTCTTGCCGCTGCCCGTGGGGCCGATGAGCAGATAATTGGACTTCGGCACCAGCAGCTCACGCTTGCGTCCGTCGAGGTAGATGCGCCTGATGCGGCGGATGTGCCGGTACGCCATCAGCGAGACGGCGCGGCGCGCCTCCTCCTGCCCGCGATAGCCATGCTCCTCGAGGAGGTCGTAGATGCGGCGCGGCGCGACGACGGGAAGCTCGCGGACGTACTTCACGAACTGCTCGAGCCCGGCCTTGCGGAACTTGCGGTTCTCGAGCGGCTCGGTCTCTCGGGGCATCTGCGGCGCTTCCGTGAATCAAAGTAGCACCTCGCCGCTTTGTTGACACCGACGGCCGAGGGCTAAATGATCGCGGAAGATGGGGCATCCGTGAGCTAGTGGGAGCGACGGGTAACGATTCGCTCGCGCGCAGGAGCGCCACCGGCGTGACGGCAGTCCTCGTCGGAATCACCGTGCTCATGCTCGTCGTGCCCCTCCCGACGTTCGTGCTCGACGTCCTCATCGGGCTCAACCTGGGCCTGTCCATCGCACTGCTCGCCGCTGCGCTCCTGCAGCGCAGCGTGCTCGAGCTCTCGTCGCTGCCAACGGTGCTCGTGCTGCTCACCGTGTTCCGGCTCGCACTCAACGTGTCGTCTGTGCGCCTCATCCTCGTCCAGGCAGACGCAGGCCGGATCATCCAGGCGTTCGGCAGCTTCGTCGTGCGCGGCGACAGCCTGGCAGGCCTCGCGCTGTTCGGGCTGCTGGCGCTCGTGCAGCTCCTCGTCATCGCGCGAGGTGGCGAGCGTGTCGCTGAGGTCGCCGCCCGCTTCGCGCTCGACGCCTTGCCCGGTCGCCAGGCCGCCATCGATGCCGAGCTCAAGCTCGGGGCCATCGACGCCGAGACCGCGCGCACGCGGCGCGACTCGCTCATGCACGAGGCGCAGCTCTACGGCTCGCTCGATGGCGCGATGCGGTTCGTTCGCGGTGACGCAGTCGCGAGCCTCGCGGTGCTGGCCGTCTCCTTGCTTGGTGGGCTCGCGGTCGGGGTGCTGCGCCGCGGCCTGCCGATCGGCGACGCCGCGCACCTGTACACGCTGCTCACCGTGGGTGATGGCCTCGTCACGCAGGTGCCGTCGCTCATCGTGGCCACGGCGGCCAGCCTCGTCGTCACTCGCGCGAGCGCCTCCCGCGACGACGCAGCAATCGGCGAGGCGCTGCTCTCCCAGCTCGGCCGCCCACGAGCCCTCGGAGCGGCTGCCGCGATCCTGGGCGTGCTCGCGCTCGTCCCTGGACTCCCGCTCGCGCCGTTCGCCTTCGTCGCGCTCGTCTTCGGCGGTGCGGCGTGGGCCGTCGCGCACATCCCCGCGCCTAGCCCCACGGTGCTGCTCCCCCGAGACGTGCCGGCCATCGAGGTGGTCGTCGACTCAGCGCTCGCAGCACACCTCGCGATGCTCGCACACGACGCCGTCGCCGCGACGGCCCGCGTCGCCGAGGACCTGGGCATCCCGCTGCCTGCCCCGGCGGTGACGATGGACCCGCGGCTCCCGCTGCGGGGGTTCGAGGTGCGCATCCGCGGGGTGGTGCTCGCGCAGGCCACGCTGCCCGTGTCCCGCGTCTACGTCGAGTGCCCACCCGCTCGACTGCCGGCCGGGGTCGAGGGCGAGGCCACGGACGACCCGCTCACGGGCGCGCTCGCGTCGTTCGTCCCGGAGACTGCCATTGCAGCCGTGCGGGCCGCCGGGCTCATCGTACGCGGCGCGGAGGAGAGCATCGCCCTCCGCCTCGAAGGCGCGCTGCGATCCGCGGCGGGTGAGCTCCTGGGGCTTTCCGAGACGCAGCGCCTGCTCGACCGGCTCCGTCTCACCGATGGGCCACTCGTTCGTGATGTCGTTCCTGCGAAGCTCGAGCTGGGAGAGCTGACCGCGGTGCTGCGCCGCCTCGTGGCCGAGTCGGTCTCCATCGCCGACCTGCGACCGATCCTCGAGCGCCTGCGCGAGGAAAACTGCGATCGCGACTCCGGCGTCGCCACCGAGCGCGTACGGCACGGACTCCGCCGCCAGCTCAGCGCGCGCTATACCCGGGACCGGCGCATCGAGGCCCTCATCCTCGACGGTGATGCCGAGGAGGCCGTGCGCGGTGCGGTGCGCGAATCGGCCGGTGCTGCCGTCCTGCGCCTCGAACCCGACCTCGCGGATGCCCTGCTCGACTCGTTGCGCAGCGAGCTCGGCGGCCAGCCACGCGCAGTGCTGCTGGCGCCGGGCGATCTGCGCCGCCACGTGCGCCGGCTCGTCGAGGGTGAGTTTCCGCGGCTCCCCGTGCTGGCCTACGAAGAGCTGTCTCCGGACGTCCTCGTCGAGCGCGTCGGGACACTGCGGGTCACCTGATGAAGCTCCGCCGCGCACACCGCACCCTCCGCGTCAGCCTTGCGGTCGCAGTCGCCATCTCCGTGGGCGCGCTCGATTCGATGCTCATCATGCGCTCGCTCACCCGCGCGGCCATCGGTCGAACCGGGCTCTAGCAGGCGCGCGCACTCTCCACGACGCTCGGCAACGAGGTCGCGCGCAACCGAGCGCACTCCTCGCTACCGTGGCGCTGTCGACCGCGCTCGCGCTCGGCCTGTACCAGCAGCGCGCGTTCGCGGAGACGGCGGCGCGGCGACTCGAGCAGCACCAGCGGACGCTCGCAGAGATCGGCCAGACCGCGCGCGATTCCGTGGAGCGCGCCGACCGGCTCGAGCGTGCTCGTCGAGGTCGCCGCACGCACGCCCGTCGGTCGAGGCGGGGTTGCGGGGCATGGCAGACATGGCCTCTGCGCTGCGTTGCATCTCGGCGAGGCCGACCACGTCGACTAGGCAACCAGCACGGCGCGCGCGCAGGCGGAGCGTGTCTTCCAGTCGAGCGACGTCGTCGGAGACGAGGCGCGCGAAGCGGCTCGCGTCGCCCACACACTCGCGATGGATTCGACAGGGACTGCCGACGCCATCTCGCTCGTGCGTGGTCCTGCACGCGAGATCGACGCACGGATGGCAGCCGTCAACATGCACATCCAGATCCTCGACCCGGCGCTCGTGGCCATCACGAGCGCACCGCCAACGACGTCGGCGAGATGGCCGACCAGACGCGCCTCCTCGCGCTGAACGCGAGCCTCCTCGCCGCGCAGGTGGGCGAGACGGGCGCCGGCTTCCGCGTCGTCGTCTCCCACGTCCGCGACCTCGCCACGTCCGCGCGCGACTCTGCGCGCTCGATCAGCGAGCTTGCCTCCGGCGTCGAGCAAACGGCGCCTGCCGTGCTCTCGAGCATCGGGACCATGCGCGGTCGCGTGCAGGAGATGGCGGCGAGAGCAACCGCGCTGCGTAGCACCTCGACGCCATCTCGACGCAGGCAGCCTTGCTACGCGGTGCCACAAGACGAATGGACACCACCTCCCGCGAGCAGACCGAGGCAGCTCGTCGGTACGACGACCGACACGGCGAAGCGCATGGAGCGGCCCGTGCACGCGGCTCACCAGCAGACCACGGCGGCCGAGCGGCTCGATGCATCGAGCGCATCTCTCCGCGAGGCGGTCACGACCATCGGCACGGACGCACACGAGCAGGTGCGGCTCGCCGGCAGCATTGCTGTCGCTGCCGGCAAGGATGCCGAGCGCCCGCGGGCGCTCGAGGACGTCGCGGCGACCGGCCGCCCTGGCATGGACGTCTCCGGGTCCGGCACCACGGTCGGTACCGTCTCGGACGAGGCAACCACGCTGCACACCGAGCTCGCGCGCTTCCGGCTGCCGTGATTCGCACCTGCCAAAGCCCTGCGCAGGGTAGGTTTCCGCGCTACACTCCGATCATCCACCTCACCCCCGGGAGCCCACGTCCATGATCTCCGCGACGTCATCCGTCAACGTAAGTTACGACCCCCAGCTCGAAGCAGCCCTGTTCATGCGCAAGGTGTACGCGTTCATGTGCGCGGGGCTCGGCGTCACCGCGCTCACCGCGTGGCTGGTCGCCAACTCGGTCACGATGCAGGAGCTCATCTTCGGCAACCGGCTCGTGTTCTACGGGCTGCTGTTCGCCGAGCTCGGGATGGTCATCGCGTTCTCGGCGATGGTCCGCAAGATGTCGCCCGGCTCGGCGGCCATCCTTTTGTTCTGCTACGCGGTCGTGAACGGCATGACGCTGTCCATCATCTTCATGCTCTACACGCACGCGTCCATCTTCTCCACGTTCCTCGTCACCGCAGGCACGTTCGGCGGCATGAGCCTCTACGGCTTCGTCACGCACCGGGACCTCAGCGGCTTCGGTCACTTCATGATCATGGGGCTCTGGGGCCTCATCCTCGCCAGCGTCGTCAACGTGTTCATGCACTCGTCGGCGCTGTACTGGGCCACGACGTACCTCGGTGTCTTCATCTTCACGGGTCTCACGGCGTACGACACGCAGAAGATCAAGGAGATGAACACGCTCGGCGGCCAGGGCGGCCCAGGTGAGGACACGAAGCTCGCGCTCAATGGCGCGCTCGTCCTGTACCTCGACTTCGTGAACCTGTTCCTCTACCTGCTGCGTATCTTCGGGCGCCGCAAGTAACGCCGCACGCGGGCCACGGGCTGCGCGGGGCCGGTCGAAGCAGGCTCCATGCTCCGCACAGCAAAGGTTCCTCCTGCCTTCGTAGCGCTGTTCGAACGGGCCGACGACGTCGTCCGGAAACACTCTGCCTCTGCCGAGCACGAGCACGAGCCTGAGCGCTGCATGCCTGGCCGGCGTGACAGCGGCTCCTTCAGCAAGCGCCTCGGCCTGACCTACCCCATCGAACGCCTCGCAACGGGCTCCATCCATCTGTTGTACGCCGGCCGGCCGCAGTCGAGATCCTCGACGACAGCGCGCAGGCGGCGGATAGCTCCTACGTGCTCGACCACGTCCACCACGACACCGTCGTGGGCGAGGTCCTTCGCGACGAGGCGCTGCACCGCGAGGCCTGCGCGGTTCACTCCAGCGCGGGCTACTTTGCTGGCTGGTGTTCGAGCGCTTTCGGTAGCGAGCTCCAGG
>JAYTLP010000314.1:0-4597 GCA_043729375.1 Myxococcales bacterium | reverse complement strand
CACACGAAGGGCGTGCCTGGCTGCTACCTCGAACCGCGCCCCCAGCGTCGGGCGTCGTATTCCGAACTTCACAACACCGACCCCTTCGTGTTCGGCGGTCCGTTCCTTTATTCGAACTGCATGCAGGCTGCCTTTCCGTCGGCCTTGGGCGATCTTCGACCGGGGGACATCGTCCTTTTCGGCTCGAACGTCGCGAACCGGTTTGCGCTCGACACGGTCCTCGTGATCGCCGAGCGCCATGACTACCATCCGGCCACGTGGGCGGAGGATCTTCCTCCGCACCTCCTGCGGCCAAGCTTCGAGGTCGCGACGCTCGGTCCGCTCAGCAGTGCATCGGGGGGCGAATGCAGCGCCCCGCCGAACGAGCATTTCACGCTCTTTGTCGGGGCTACGCCGCAGCGACCGCGCTCAGACGGCGCGTTCTCCTTCGTGCCGGCGAAGCTAACATCTGAAGAGCCACCGACATTTCAGCGCCCCAACATCCTCGACACAAAGCAGAATGAAGGTGTTGCCGGGGACGTTCCTGTTCACTGGCTCGAGGTCGCTCGGCGCGTCCTCGATAGCGGATTGGTCCTGGCGACCGCCTTCGACGAACCACCGACCTCGTAGCAGCACGCCACGAACGTGGTCACATGCCAGATTACCCTCCGGTCGTGGGCGTCGTGGGCGTCGCGGGCGTCACGGTCGGCCGGTCGGATGGCGATCCTTCCGCCAGCACATTCGTTGCCAGCCATCGTGCCGCCGACGTCGTCGGCTTGGAACGAGCTGCATATTGGCCCCCGGCCAATCACCGCATATCCTGCGATTCGATGCCCACCGCGACCACCCGCAAGCCCGCCAAGCAGAAGCTCCCCGCCGCCCTCGCCAAGCGCGCCACCTCCGCCGCCACCGCGAAGACCACGCGCCTCCTCCGCGAGGCCCGCGAGCAGATCTCCCTCATCGCGCGCCGCAAGCGCGAGATCACCGAGGCTTTCTACGACATCGGCGTAGCGCTCACCTTCCTCAAGTCCAAGGACGTCATCAGCGTCCTCGGCCGCAAGTCGTTCGCCGAGGTCTGCGAGAAGGACGCCGGGCTCTCCGCGTCGACCTCCGAGCGTCTGGTGCGCATCGTGGCGGCGATGACGCGGGAGCAGGCGCTGGCGATGGGGCAGTCGAAGGCGACGGCCATGGTCAACCTCGCGGCGGCGACGCCCGAGGACGACACGGCGGCCGGGCTGTTTCGGAAGAAGAGCGTGGCGCTCCCCGGCGGGCGGAAGGTGTCGCCGCGGACGTCGAGCGCGCTCGAGATCGAGTCGGCGGCGGCGGCGGTGCGGCGGGAGAAGGCGGCGAAGAAGAACGGGGCGGGCAAGCGCGGCCTCGGGCGGACCACCACCGAGGAGGAGCGTGCGCTCGCGGCGATGCTGGAGAAGCAGCTGCACAAGCTGGGGCTCGAGCGGGCGCGCGTCACGGCGGTCGCGACCAAGGCAGGGCAGGGGGCCGACCTCCGCTTCGAGAGGATTCCGGCGGCGAAGGTCGATCTGCTCAAGAAGGCGATCGGGCGCTGAGAAGCTCCACGACTGGAGAACCGACTCTCCGGTCGTGATGCTTTTCGACTGATATGCCCGTCCGGACCGAGCGCTCTCCGCCCATGGACGTCGTGCACCGCGCGTCTCTCTTCGCCGCGACCTCCCCGCTGCGGCCTGCTCCGCACCTGTTCGAATTCACGCAACTCGATCAAGCCGTGGTCGAAGCGACCCTCATGGTGGATGGGCTGAGTAACGCATCGCGGACGGAGCCATCCTGGCAGCGCGAGCAGCACGAATACGACAAGCCTCAGCCGGGGGCAGCGCGGAAGAACGCCGACAACGTCGCGAACGCCCCATGGTTGACGGACCCGTCACGCCTCGGCACCACTGCGCCGCTGCCCGCCGCAGTCTTCTCGCAGCCCGCAACGGGGGGGCCGGCCGTGGCGCTGGCCGCACCCGCCGCCGCCGCCGTTCCGCCCGATCCCGCCGCTGCGGGCCGGCCGCTCGCCGCGGCGGCGAACGCTCGCACCGGGATCACGCTTGCGAACCTCGCGGAGGGACTGCCTCGCGGTACCCACACCGATCCCGCGCGCGTGATGGTGGCGAGCCCGTACCGGCTCTATCCCGAGGTCAGCAAGGGAGCCGATGGCAAGGATGCCGTCCACTACTGGACCGCGTACAACACCGAGACGAAGCGCGTCGAGTTCGTCGTAGGTCCGGGCTCACTTCAGACCTTCAAGACCGAGCCGAAGCTCTACGCGGTCGCCGCCGCCAACGGCTTCATGGGCGAGCAGGACGCGGCGACGAGGGAGAGCGCGAAGGTCGTCGAGGTCGGTATGCGCGAGGGCTTTGGCGCCGCGTTCCACCAGCTCGGCAAGGCATGGCGCGCCGCGGGGAGCGATCCGAAGTGGGTCGCCAAGACGGCATTCAACGTCGTGACCGCATCTTCGGGCGGACCGACGAAGACGCGCGCGACGTGCGCTGAGGCCGGGACGGAGATCGGCGCGGCGGGGGCGGCCGCCGAGCTCTCCCCCGCAGCCCCCGCTGCGCGCGCCCATACGCTCGCGGATATCAATCCGGGTGGACCCACGGCGCCGGGACGGAGCTTGAACTGCGTGAATTGCGCCGTGTCCACCGACGCCTCCTATGCAGGCAATCCCGCGACGGCGATGCCCTCGGAGACCACGCTCCGCCTCACGGACGTGACGAACGCCACAGGAGGGAGCTTCGTCGCCGTCCGCTCTCCAGCGGATATCGAAGCTGCCCTTCTTCGCTCCGGCCCGGGCTCGCGCGCGATCGTCGCGGCGACTCGCCAGGCTCCGGATCCTGGCCACGTGTTCAACGCGGTGAACGTGGAGGGCCGCGTGTACTTCGTCGACGGTCAGACCGGCGGTGCCGCGGTCTTCGACCCCTCGTACCAGCGATTCGGTATGCTCCAGACCTCTCCGAGGAAGCCATGATCACGCGCGCCGAAGCAGAAGCCATCGTCCTCGACCGTCTGAACAAGAGCGCCGACGCGTCCCATCGCGCAGCGGTCCTCGACGCCTGGATCAAGCCGTATGGCTGGGTGGTCCTCTACGATTCCGAGCAGTTCGTTCAGACCGGCAACGACTTCGATCGCTTCTTCGGTAATGGACCGTTCGTCGTGATGCACGATGGTGCCGTGCACACGCTGGGAACGGCACGCGCGGCTGCCGCCGAGGTCGCTGCGTTCGAGCACGCGCACGGTCTCTCGACCGGCGAAGCCGCGAAGTGACCTACGACATCGGCGTCGCGCTCACCTTCCTCAAGACCAAGGACGTCATCCGCGTCCTCGGCCGTAGTCCTTCGCCGAGGTGTGCGAGACGGACGCCGGGCTCTCCGACTGGATCCCGAGCGTGGCATGCCTAGGCCAGGCCCAATACGTCGAGTAGCGCGGCGCGGATGGCAGGCCAGTGGTGTTCCGGTAGCTGCGCCAACACCGGGCCGAGGTACGTCCGATCCACCGTGCGTGGCGACGCGAAACGAAACCAGCGGACCTCGCCACGCCGGATCACGGAAGCTCCGGCTCGCCGTCGTCCTCGATGGGGCCCTCGAGCGCGCGCGCCGCCCAGGCATCCCATGCGCGACGGAGCTCCACAGGGTCGGTCGCGGTCTCATCGAGCGGCTCGACGACGACGCGAACCCGGCGGCCCTCGAGGCCCGGCATGACCTCGTCGAGCTCGATCACCTTCCCGTGCACGACTCCGGAGATTGCCGCCACCATGCCCATGATCCTAGCGCGAACGGAGGCGCCTTGCCCGTGCCGGCGTCCGCTGAACACCACGCGTGTGGAGCCGCGAGGCGCTGGGACGCCTGGAGAAGATCGACCGCCTCGGCTCCGAGGACGTCGTGCGTGAGACGCCTGACGGCCGCCACGCCATTCTCGCCTGGCAGGGATCCCGAGGTGAAGGCCTCCTGCAATCCACACGGCGAGCTGCGTCTCGAGGCGAGCAGCGTGAGCGCCTTCCAGGGGGTCGACCTGCCTCGCGTCTGGAACGACTCCGACCGCGAGCCCGACGACGACCCCTACGACCAGCTCGCGGCGATGTTCCAGCGCGTGCGCGCGCACTCTACGCGTGGGGCGAGGTGATGGACCACCTCCGCTGAGCGCCCGCGCCGGCCGGCCGGCCGGGCTCACTCATGCGACCGACGCCGCGGGCGAGAGCACTGGATTCGTGGGCAGTACGCGCGAGAGCGAGCCGCCTCGGCCTCTTCCGCCCTTCACCCGGCCCCTCGCGATGAGCAATCGCCTCGCCGCCAGGAACTCCAGCTCGCCGAAGTCCATCTGGGTCGCGAGCGACCGCCGCAGCGTGACATTGCCGACCGCGGATCCGTCTGCGGGGAGGAGCGCGAGGAGCGCGCACTCCAGCTCGGGCGAGGTGGTCACCCCGGTGTCGCCCGCGTCCTCGCCGTCGCCGTCGTCGTCTCCGTCGTCCGGTTCGTCTTGCTCGCCCGCGCCGAGGGCCCGCGTACCGCTCGGCAGCGCCAGCGGCGCGAGCTCGGCGAGCTCCGATCCGACGATGCCCTCGAGGTCCCCATGGACCGAGCCGATCTGCGTGATCGCCCGCGTG
>JAYTLP010000313.1:0-7938 GCA_043729375.1 Myxococcales bacterium | reverse complement strand
TCCCCTGAGGCCGACGCGCGAGCGCAAAGGACGATTGACCAGGCCAACACGACGATCCGCGGCCTGGCGCTGTCCGGCCAGGTCATCTCCGGCCTGATGCAGGCGACGGGCGTGGTGCTCGTCCTTGTCGGCGCGGCCCTGAAGAAGCGGGGCCGGACTTTCGCGAACGGTGCACCAAGAACGACCGCCGCCGACTGCCCTGGCAACCCTGCACCGAACAGCCCGTATTTGCTCAGGTTCTGAACCGTCCTAGATTCTACCCTTGACGGAATTTTGGTTCTATTCGTACTCTGGAACACTCTGCGGCCAGTTCGGCTGCGGCGGCAGGAGCAACAGCAGCGATTCACGAGTGGGGTTCGAGCAGTACGGTGCAGACGATCCTGGCCGATCCGACAGCCCGAGCGAACCCAGGCGGTATCCCCTAGACGGAGCAGATGGCCATTGCGATCACAGACCCTCTTCTTGCCGATTCGTCTCGCCCTTTGTGGCGCAGTCCTAACCTTCGGGCCTCTCCTGCGCGGTGTCGCTCCGGCGGACGCGAGCGTGGCGTCGCAGACGGGCGCCTCCCCGGCCCCGGCAGCTTCCAGAAAACGGAAGAAACACCCTGCCTCCGTCGCTTTCTCCGGTTCGCTCGCGCCTGCTGCCGAGCTGCGGAGCGAGCCTGCGGAGAAGCCCACCGGGCACATCGTCGTGACGTCGGTGAACTTCGGCCACGAGACGGTGGACGTGAAGCTCTACCGCGAGGACGGCAGCTTCGACCCCGAGGCGCTCGACCAGCTGAACCACCTTTTCCGCTGCCGACGCACCAGGACGGAGAAGGCGATCGAGCCGCACCTCTTCGAGATGCTGTCCCGCATCTACGAGCATTTCGGTAGGCCACTCGAGCTCGTGTCGGGCTTCCGCAACCAGGAGCGAGTCACCTCGTTCCACTTTCACGGGTCGGCCTCCGACATCCGCATCACCGGCGTGTCCGAGCGCGAGCTCCACAAGTTCGTGACCTCGCTCGACGCGGGGGGCATGGGCATCGGTCTCTATCCGCGCGCGGGCTTCGTCCACGTGGACATCAGACCCGAAGCCTCCTACCGCTGGACCGACTACAGCCCGCCGGGCCGGGGCGATTCGGTCGCCCGCGGCACGTACGTCAACCGCAAGAAGCACGGTGGCAAGAAGCACCCGAGCAACACGTAACGCCGGTACGCCACCCGGTCGTGGCGACGGGACACGACAACGCTGTTGCAGTTCGGCCGTTCGCGCAGGGCTTCCACCCGGCGAGGTCCTCGATGCTGTTCACCCCACGCCGCGGCTCGCGCACTGCACCGTGGCTGCTCATGAACAAACTTTTTCTGTTCCTGGCGACGGGTCTGATTGCGTGCGGGGGTACCGGCAGCGCCGCACTGGACGGCGGAAGCGACCTCAGCGCGAGCGACGACCTCAGCGTGAGCTGCGAGTACCCGCAGGACCGTCCGGCCGGCACGTCGAACGATGCCCGCTGCCCGGCGGTGTACGGCGGGAGCTCCACCCAGGACCTGTGCGCCGGCGTGAACGTCCCGTGCAGCGACACGGGGCTCTCGTGCAGCTATTACGGGGTCGGCGATGGTTGCCCGGGCTGCTACGCGATCGCCGTGATGTGGTGCGGCTCGCATGTTGGGATCGACGGCGGTGCATTCGTCTGGACCTGCGCGAACTGAGGGTCGTCTCGGCGCTACTTCGCCGCTCGTGACACAAGGTGCTCGAGCGCGCGCTTGGCCATCTCCCTGATGTCGGAGAGCTGGTGCGCCTCGGCCACGAGCGTGAGATACGCCTCTGCCTCCGGGCCTCCGATGCGCGCGACCGAGTCGATGATCTTGGGGAGCTCGTCGACATCGTCCAGCCTGGCGAGCTCCGCGAGCGGGTGCACGGCGCGCACGTCACCGAGCTCGGCCAGCGCGCCCACCGCTCGGTCGCGCTGCGCCTCGTCCCCGCTCTTCAGGGTCGCGATGAGCGCGGGCACCGCCTCCCGGTCGTGGCGCAGGCCGGCGAACTCCATCGCGTCGAGGCGCAGGTCCGGGTCCTTGCTCGTGATCGCCGCGCGGATGGCCTCGGGCGGCCCGAGCCAGAGCCGTTCGGACGCGACCGCGCTGCCGACGGTGAGCGCGAGCGCGCGACGCAGGTGGCTGCGGACCTCGTCGAGGGTGGGGAAGGTCGCCGCGTTCGCCTTCTCCAGCTGTGCTTCGCGGGTGATGCGCATCGTGCCCGCGTCCTCGGCGCGCGGCTCCAGCGTGGCCCGGGTCTGCGAGTGCAGCGTTCCCGGCTGCCAGCCGATCTCGAGCGTCACGACGAGCTTGGTCGAGGGCTTGCCCGTCGGGTCGTAGGCAAAGGCCGCAGGCGACGCGGTGATAGCTGCCGCCGTGAGCTGCTGGAGCTCCGCCTGGTCGGGCACTGGCAGCGCGTCCGGGCCGAGCACGTGGACGCGGACGTCGAGCGCGTCCACATGCGGCGCCGACGGGCGCTTGCAAGCGGCGAGGAGCCCGACGAGGAGGACGAGGCGCTTCACCGCGAGAGCTCGTCGAGCAGGGCTGCGGTGAAGACGTCGCGTACGTCGACCTTGCGCCCGGCCTCGCGCTCGAGCGACGTCATCGTCACGCCGGTCATTCCGCACGGCACGATGCGCTCGAACCCGACGAGCGCATCGTCACCGACGTTCAGCGCGATGCCGTGCATCGTGACACGACGATGCACGTGCACGCCGATGGACGCGAGCTTGCGCTCCTCAACCCAGACGCCTGGCCGTGCGCGATCGAAGCGCGCCGCGACACCAACGTGCGCTGCGGCGCGAATCGCGGCCCGCGCGAGTGCTTCGACGTGCGCAACGACGCCGCGGCGCAGCGCCATCACCGCGTATGCCACGAGCTGACCCGGACCGTGATACGTCGCCTCGCCCCCGCGGCTCGCGGTGTGGAGCGCTATCCCGGCGCGGCGCAGCTCGTCCTCGGGAACGAGCAGAGCGTCCACATCGCCGCGTCGACCCAGCGTCACGACCGGATCGTGCTCGACGACTAGCAGCGTCTCGGCGGAAGCATCTCCGCCGACGACGCGCTCGCGCAGCGCCACCTGCATTGCCTCGACCTCCCCGAAGCCACGACGGCCGAGGTCGTGTGCTTGCACGGGGGCTACGTCTCGTTGAGCTCGGCGAAGAAGTCGACGTCGACGTACGGGACCGGCGCGTACTGGACGCGAACGCCGAGCTTCCTGTCGACGAGGAATGCCGCGATGGAGTCGCCGTCGTACACCGTGACCGCACGACCGGAGCGCAGCTCGTCGCGCGCGTCGTCGGACAGTCTGCCGAGCGCGAACAAAAAGCCCTCGTCGAAGCCGCGCGCGTCGAGCCCTGCGCGAAGCTCGCCGACCGCGCGACGCTGCAGCTCGGCCTCGCCGGTGCGCACGCCGATGAGCACGCGCGAACGGAACGCACCGAGCGCGCGCTCGCCTCCGTAGTACGAGACGCCTTCGCCGCGCTTGACGAGCGTGGGACGCTCGACACCGAGCGACTCGGCGCAGAGGCGACCGAGCTGCTCGAACGAGAACGGGGACAGCTTCGAGAGCCGACGACGGACCGCGGTGACCGCGGCGGTCTGGGCCCGCTCGAGAGCGACCTCGAGCGTGCGCTCCGCGTGGAGCAGCTCGTCGTCGAGCTTGCGGTCGATGACGGCATAATTGCCGCCGCCGAGCGCGCGCAGCCTCGGACGCAGGCCCCTGTGGGTGCGACCACTGAGCTCACCGTGCAGCGCCATGCGGACCTCGCGGACGACCTCGGGCTGAGGACGCCCTTCCAGGAGCTTGCGCTTCTCCACTTCCTGGGCGAGCGCACGCGCGTGCTGAGGACGGCCGTCCTGCGAGCGGAGGATGTCGTAGAGATCGTTCGCGAGCGAACGCGCCGTGCCCGCGGCAACCGGCGCCGGGGTGAACGTACCCTGCGCCTGCGGATGCGACGGCGCCTGGGGTGAGGCACCTGCCGGACGTGCCGGGGCGAGGTGCGGCCCCTTCTCGTGGTGGCGATCGCGATCCGGACGGCCGGGCTTGCCGCCCCGCTCCGGACGACGTCCTCGACCGCGATCTTCGCGATCGCGTCGGCCCATGATCTCGCTGCGGACCTCGCGCTCCTCACCGCTGCGGGTGATCTCTTCGTCACCCGTGGTGGAGACCATGAGCGGCGCAGCGCTCGATCCGTCGGCGTCCATCTCGAACTCCTCGGCCTCGGCTTCGGCCGCCTCGTCGTCATGCGTGTCGACGAGGTCCGACGCTGCAGCCTCGAGGTCCGGGGTGGCGGATGCTGCAACCACGGACGCCGCGCCGGCGACTGGGGGACGCGCTGCGCCCCCACCGCCACGACGACGCCGCCGTCGACCGCGACCGGCGGTCCCTTCGGCCTCGGCGGGGCCGTCCAGCTCCTCGTCGATCTCGGTGTCTGCAACCGCTTCGCCGTCGGCTGCCGCGGTGGGCTCGCCTTCGCGGACGGGCGGGTAGGGCCGCTCCGGGTACGCGCGCAGGCCGAAGAGATCCGGCTGCACGCGCATCAGCTCCGCATGCGGTGGCCCCTTGTCGAGGACCTCGGTGAGCCGGGCCTGCATGGTGGCCTCCGGATCACGCCCGACGACGGACAGAAGGTTGTGTGCGATGGCGAGATCCGCGAGGCGGGTGACCGCGAGCGGCTTCCCCTCGCGGCGTAAAACTTCGATGGCTGCTTCCAGGAACGTCATATCGAGGTCGTCTCCGAGTGGGGACTGTGTCGTCGTCGGCACATGGGTGTCAAGAGACGCGTCCGAAAGGATCGGTGCGCGGGCAAAAAGTTGCTCGTGAGCCGTGGGACCTGTAGCGAATGGGAGACGGTCGAGCGTGTCTCTCGGGACACCGCTCCGATCTATCCCAGAAAACGGAGACCCAGATGCGTAGCGGGAAGCGAGTCGGAGTTCTGATGGGTGGGCTGTCGAGCGAGCGAGATCTGTCGCTCCTCTCCGGCGATGCGGTGCACGACGCGCTGTCCGAGTCCGGGCACGAGGTCGTGCGGATCTTCGTGGATACCGACCTCGACGTGGCGCTGCGGTCCGAGCGGGTCGACGTTGCCTTCCTCGCGCTGCACGGGCGTTACGGCTCCGACGGCTGCGTGCAGGGCCTCCTCGAGCTCCTCGGCATCCCCTACACGGGGCCGAGTCTGCTCGGCGCCGCGCTCGCCACCGACAAGGTCAAGACGAAGGAGCTGCTCCGCCTCCACAACCTGCCGACGCCGAGCTCGTACGTGCACCGCATCGGGCACGGCAGCTCCACGACGCAGCACGGCAACTTCGGGTTTCCCATCGTCGTGAAGCCCCGCGCCGAAGGGTCGTCTCTCGGTGTGCGCCGCGTCGATGCCGTCGACGACCTCGATGCCGCGATCGACGACGCGGCGAGCTTCGACGAGCACATTCTCGTCGAGCGCTTCGTGCGCGGCTGCGAGGTTCACGTGGCGGTGATGAACGGCGAGGCCATCGGGCTCGCCGAGGTCGCACCGGAGGGCCCGATCTTCGACTTCCAGGCACGTCGCGGTCGCGGGATGACCACGGTGTTCTCGCCGCCGCGGCTGTCGGCGGAGCGACAGCGCGGCGTGATCGCGCTCGCCGAGCGGGCCGCGCGCGCGCTCGAGTGCGACGGGCTTGCGGAGGTGGACGTCATCGTCTCCGATCTCGGCAACGAGCAGATCATCGAGGTGGACGGCCTTCCCGCGCTCCGGCCCGACAGCATGATGGGGCGGATTGCTCGTTCCAACGGCATCTCCTTCGTCGAGCTGTGCGACCGCGTCCTCGCAGGTGCGCGCCTCCACGCGCCGGACCGTCGTCGTGGTGCCCTGTGCGACCGCCGCCGACCGCTCTCCTTCGGCAATGCGCTCGACGGACACGAGCGTCGCGTCGACGCCGGACCTCACTGAGCGGCGACGTGCTCACCCGGCGCGGTCTTGCATTCTCGACGGCGGGCCTGGCGGCTGCGCTCGGGCTCGGTGCTGCCGCGTATCACGTGCACACCGAGCTCCGGCTGGCGTTGCGCACCGCCATGGCGCGCGCAACAGGAGTCGCCGTCGAGGCGGTCACGATCGATCGCGCGTCACTGAGCTTCACTGGCCTCCACGTCGACGGACTGGCTGCCGGGCAGCTGGCGGTTGCCCACGCCCACTTCATGCCACGCTTCGTATCGCTGTTCGGCGGGCGCATGGACGGGACGCTGCGGGTCGAGGATGTCGTCGTCGAAGATCCGCCGCTGGGCGCCTTCGATCACGTGCGCATCGCGAGGGCCGAGATCACGCTCGGAGCACAGCTACGCGTGCACGCGCACGATGTGGTTGCCGAGCTCGGTGGCTGGGCGCGACACCTGCCCGCGACCATCGGAGACGTAGGCATCGAGCTGGAGCGCAAGGGTTGGGCGGTCCGGCGCGCGGCGTTCACCTCGCTGTCTGCGGGCCCGCTCCACGACCTCGCGGGCGGGCTCCACCGTCGAGATGGCGTCGTGTCGCTGACTGCAGCCGCCGAGGGCGTCGTCCTGTCCGCGCGGCTCCTCGACGACGGTCTCGACGCAACGGTCACACTCGACCACTTCGGCCTCGCGTTCGACGAGCGCACGCTGCCGTGTGGCACGCCACTCGGCGTCCCGGATGGCGCGATCGCGCTCACCGGCACCGCATCGCTGCACGCGCCCCGCGGCGCCGACGAAGGGCCCGCGCGCGTGGAGCTCGTTGTCGACACGACGGGGACCGTGCACGCGCCACGTCTCTCGCAGCGTGCCATTGTGCTCGACGGCACGGCCGTGCGCGCGAGTGCGTCGCTCGACGAGGGTACTGCGCACGTCACGCTCGACGCGACGCGCGCCGGCGCCACCCTCCAGACCACCTTCGACCTCGCGGACACAGACGAGGCCGGCATGGTCGCCACGGCCACCGCGCACCTGCCCCGGCTCGCGTGCGCGACGCTTCTCGCCGCGCTGCCCGAGGCGTTGCGCCCCGCGCTCGACGGCATGAGTCTCTCGGGCACCATCGCCGGGGACCTTGCGACCAGTGTGCCCGTGGATGCCCCTGCGCAGCTCACCCTCGAAGGAGAGCTCGTCAACCGCTGCGAGGTGCTGAGCGAGCCACCGCTGGCCGATGTCGCACGCATCCTCGTGGAGGCGCCCCGGCTTCCGGGCGCCCGCGACGCCGGCGGGCAGCCGCGTGTCGTCGAGCTCGGCCCGTCGAACCCCGGGTACCGCGCCCTCGATCGGATCCCGGCTACCGTCGTGTCCATCCTCGCCGCTTCCGAGGACGCGCACTTCTACAGGCACCCCGGCGTCGACCTGGCGGCGATCGGTCAGGCGCTGTCGCGGGACATCGAGACGGGCACACCGGGTCGCGGCGGCTCCACCATCACACAGCAGGTCGCGAAGAACCTCTTCCTCTCGGGCGAGCGAACCGTCGGCCGCAAGCTCGAGGAAGCCGTGCTCGCGTGGCGCCTCGAGCGGCTACTCGGCAAGCGCCGCATACTCGAGCTCTACGTCAACCTCGTCGAGCTCGGCCCGGGCATCTACGGCGTCGTCGAGGGTGCGCAGGCCTACTTCCACAAGGACGTCTCTCGGCTCGACGCCGACGAGGCAGCGAAGCTTGCCGCCCTGCTACCGGCTCCACGCCGCGGGATGGACGACGCGTGGAGGCGCCGTCACGCGGCACTCGTTGCGCGCCTGCCGGCGAGGCTGCGCCCGGGCCTCACCGCGACCAGTCAGCGCTAGCGGAGGGAGGCAGCGGCGCCCCGCCTGTCAGCCGTAAGCCTTCTCGATCCGCTCCTGATCTTCCTTGCAGCGGATGCAGAGCGTGGTCTCGGGGCGGGCCTCGAGGCGCTTCGGGTGGACCGGCTCGTCGCACTCCTCGCAGATGCCGAAGGTGCCTTCGTCGATCTTCGCGAGCGCGTG
>JAYTLP010000312.1:0-3457 GCA_043729375.1 Myxococcales bacterium | reverse complement strand
AACTACGGGAACGAGTTTGGATTCGATCCGCTCGCGGAGACGCCGGGCGTGCTGCGTCATATCGAGATCGCCCACGAGATGAAGAGTCCCTGGTACGCGGACCACATGTTCTTCGGGTTCGAGTCGACGTCCTTCATGTGGTCGAGCCCACTGCAGTTCTCGCGCGCGGAGGTCGAGCGGGTCGCGGGGCGGGCCGCCGAGCTTCAGGACCGCCTGAAGATGCCGCTCCTGCACGAGAATGCGTTCTACTACGCACCCTTTCCGGGCTCCGAGATCGGAGAGGCCGAGTTCATCGCCACCCTGGTCGACAAGGCGCAGACGCACCTGCTGCTCGACCTCCACAACATCTACTCGAACTCCATGAACTTCGCCGACTACGATATCTGGCAGTACCTGCGAACGATTCCGCTCGATCGCGTGCACGAGATTCACCTCGCCGGCGGCGAGCAGATCGAGGACTGGTACCACGACTTCCACAACCACGCGGTGCCCGAGCCCGTGTGGGAGATGCTCCAGTACGTGCTCGAGCGCGCGCCGAATCTCCAGGGCGTGACCCTCGAGGTCCAGGAGCCATCGCACAGCTCGAAGTCCCGGGCCGTCGGGCCCGGTTGGGCAGAGATGATCGCCAGTGACCTGACGCGCGCCACGACGATGTGGAACGCCGTCCGCGAAGTCGCCGCGTGAGCATCGACGCGCGACGCGCTTACGACGTCTGGCTGCGCGTGATCGCCGACGAGGGGCTCTACGCGCACGTGATCGCGGGGACGCACGCCACGCTCGCCGCGAGCCACGGGCTCCAGCCGGTCGACCTCGCGGTGCTCGACCAGCTTCATGCCGAGAAGGGCACGCGCTGGAACATCGAGAACCTCCGGTTCCGCACGGCCCTCGAGTGCGGGGGGACGGTGCAGAGCTATCTCCCGCGCACGATCAAGCTGCTCACCGGCGGCGACGACAACTGGCTGCAGGACATCAGCTTCGAGTACCTGGCCTTTCATCGGTGGCGCGAGCACGGGCAGTTTCGCTTCGCGGAGTGCCAGCGCTTCGGCACGTACGTGCGCGAGCGCATCATGAAGCGTCGGATGACGCCGCCCCACCTGGACGTCGTCCTCGAGTTCGAGCTCGCCGTGGTCGCGCTGCTCGCGCGCACCGCCACGGTCGCGCCCGACCAGTGGCCGCGGCCGGTGGAGCTGACCGACGAGGCGCTGTCGGCGGCGCGGCTGCGACGCGGGCCGGTGGTCGAGTTGCTCGAGCTGCCCGTCGACATCCGCGAGTGGGTGACCTCCGGGGACCCCTCGAAGGGCGATGTCCACGAGCGCCCGGTGACGTTCCTCCTGTACGTGCCGTCGCTGCGCGACTTGCACCGGATCAAGATCCTGGGCGAGGGTCCCAAGCTCGTGCTGTCGAGCCTCGACGACGGCCGGACGGTAGGGGCCGTCGTGGCAGAGCTCGAGGCCGAGTACGAGCTCGACCCCGTCGAGCTACTCGCGATGACGCGCAACTGGCTCGCCGAGGGCATCCTGTCCGTGCGGCTCGCCTGATCCCACCGCCGGACCGCGGCGCTCGCCGCGATCTCGTCGCTAGATCGACCACAGGCGGACGCGGACGAGGCGCTGCAGCGGCAGGTACAGGTTCGAGTACGCGAGACTGCGCCGCGCGCCATACACACGTGCATGCCCCGTGAACCCCGTGCGTGGGCGATCGAGCGCGAACGCGGTGGTGACGAGGACGACGCCGTGTCCTCCGTGTCCAGCGTCCCGCACGCGAGCCACCCGCGCGCGGATCCCGTGTCCCGGCAGACCGACCGATCGGAGCTCGACCTCGGCGCCCACGCCGATCTCGCCAAGGGGATCGCTCGGGGCGAGCAGGATCTCCGCCGAGACGAGGCTCGTGTCCTGAACCTCCGCGAGCACGTCGCCGGCCTTCAGCGCCACCTGCAGTTGCGTGTCGAGATAGGGCGTCGTCACGACGCCATCGATCGGGCTTCGAACGAGCAGCAGCGCGTCCTCCGCGCGCAGATGCTCGAGCTCGCCCGCGACGCGCGCGAGCTCTGCCTCGGCGACCTGGATGTCCTCGGGACGCGTGCCTGCTCGCAGCAGCGCCAACGCGCCCTGGGCCGCGGCAGCCTGTGCCCCGGTGCTCGCGGCATGGAGTCGCAATGCATCCGCGGCCGAGCTCGTGCCGAGGTCGGCCGCGACGAGTGCGTCCGCGGTCTCGGCCGCGCGAGTCGCGTTGCGACGCATGGTCTGCCGGTGGGCGAGCCGGGTCGCCGCGACGGCAAGATCCTCGTCGCGCGCGCCGCTGCGCGCATTCGCGAGGCGATGCGCGAGCTCCTCGTGGCGCGCCTCCGTGGAGACGAGCTGCGCGTGCAGGAACGGGTTTCTGAGCTGCGCGAGCGGCTGCCCTCGTGTGACGCGATCGCCCTCGTGGACGAAGATCTCCTCGATGCGTCCCGGTGTGGTCGCGCGGACGATCGCCCGCTCCTGCGGCTGCACCACGAACGTGGCGTCCACCAGTACCGGCCATCGGATGAACCACGGCAGCGTCAGCATGGCCAGCAGCCCGGCGAGCACGATGCTTCTCCTCGCCGTGAAGATCGTCCGTCGCTCGACCCACAGCCCGCGCGCGCCGCGCAGCAGCGGAAGCACTGTGAGATTTCGCAGCAAGTAGGCGCTGATCAAGATCGCCGCGAACAGGCCGCTGCCCCCGAAGGTCTCCACCAGGGGCGCGAGCATCCGGAAGTACGCCACGTAGATGAACCACGCGGTGAACACGAACGACATCACGGCGTACGTGATGAGGATGAAGCGCGTGCGTGAGCTGAACGACTCCGTCGGGAGATCGAGCCCGAGGATGCGTCGCCCCAGGGTGGCGCGCGTCAGCTTGAACGACCGGTCTCGCAGGTTCGGAAACTCGAAGTAGTCGGAGATCGCGTAGTAGCCATCCGCCTTCATGAAGGGGATCAGCGTGACGAACGCGAGCGCGGCCTCGATCACCAGCTCGAGCGCGAGCCCGTTGTAGATCGGCGTGCTCGGATTCAGCAGTGCGAGCACGACGGTGATGCTCGCGATGAACACGAGGGTCGTGACGGTCCCCGCCATCTGGATCGCGACCTTGTGCATCCGGTTCGTGATGAGGTAGCTGCTGCTCGTATCGCAGTAGGCGGCGGGCTTGATGTAGTAGAACAGCGTGAACCCGATCTCGGTCACGTTGCCGCCGTAGTGCTGGCACGCGAGGCCATGCCCGATCTCGTGGAAGAACGTGCCGGTCGTGTAGACCGTCGCCGCGATGGCAATCTCGAGTGGCCCGACGCCGTGCCGGATGTTCTCGAACGGGATGAATGTGTAGGCGTACGCCCCGATCCCGATGATCGCGAGGATCGCGAGGGTGCCCCTCCAGCTGAACAGGAACCCGCCAAATTTGTGGCTGAGCCACATGAGCAGGCGCCTCGGATTGAAGA
>JAYTLP010000311.1:0-6850 GCA_043729375.1 Myxococcales bacterium | reverse complement strand
ACCACCACATCGAACGCCTTTACGTTGTCCATGTTGCGCACGTGGATACGCGTGCCGAGCGGCAGTGTCCGGTGGGCGACGACCAGGGCGTGCGGGCCAATGAACTCGCCGTTGACCCTCTTGTGCGCCCGCAACGTCGATCGGGGCTCGTGCGCCGCGTCGTCCGCTTCGACCCGAAATCGATGGGCACTGCACGACGGTGCAGGTGTCCGATCGTTCACTTTCGCGCGCGAGCGACAGGTGCGAGCCGCGTCGCGTTGGGGCCCTCGCCGAGGAGCGCGAGCTCGATCTCCAGCCAGTGGCGGAGGCTGCTCGACTTTTCGTCACGGCGTGCAGAGAGCCTGTCGATGCCATCCGCAAGCAGCTGGCGGACCGGGAGCGCCCCCTTCGCGTCGCTCTGCAGCCGTGCATCCGCGGCAAGCCACAGTGCGACGAGCTGGTCGGTGTCGAACACCTGGTTCGAGCGCTTCATCACCGGCTCGAGACGGTCCACCGCCAGCGTGGCGCGAGCCAGCGCTTCGGTGCCTTCGTGCTGCCGGAGCGCGAGCGCACCGAGCTGGGCGTCGTTGAGCGCGAGCTGGCGAACGAGCGCATCGACGGCCCCGAGCTTGAGTTGCTGCTGGTACATGTCCTCGCGCTCGAGCAGCTCGGTGCGGGCCTCGGGCAGCCGATCGAGCGCGAGCAACGCTTTTGCGAGCAGGCCGGTGGTGATGACGAGGTAGGTCCACTTCACCTGCTGCTCGGTCGCGTGCGGCCAGCGCAGCACGCGACCGATGCCGGGCGTCTCGAGGAGCTTCTCGACGCCGTTGACCTGATCGACCGCGAGCTGGGGCTTCTTCGCACCGAGAGCGGCCGCGGCCTGCGCCAGCCCCACGACGAACCGGTTGCGCGCACCCACGGTGGTCCGATCTTTTGCGAGCATCGGAACGAGTTGATCGTAGAGCACCAGCGAGCGCTCGAAATTGCCGGCGGAGAGGTGGTACAGCGCCGCGCGATCGAGCACGAGCGGCCGATACGCCAGCATCGCAGGCGCCTTGTCGACGGTGGCCAGCGCCAGGTCCAGGAGCTTCGACGCCTCGTCGTCGCGGTCGAGGTGCAGAAGGGTGCGAGCCTTGACGAGGCGGTGCGTGAGGCCGTTCACGTCGTCGACGAAAGGCAGCTTCTCGCGTTGATCGAAGTAGTCGATGGCGATTCGCCAGTTGCCGACCTGCGCCTGCACCATCGCCAGCTGCGTGAGGAGCAGTGCCTTGTAGCGCGGGTTGTGGCGGGCCAGGTCGAGTGCCACGAGGTACGCTGCGGTGGCCTTCTCGGCCGCATCGTGATCCGCGGAGCGCAGGAATTGCTCGTGGAGCACGGCACCCACCAGCGCGACGGCCTCCGGCTGCTCCTTGAGCTCCGACCATGCGCCGCGGAGCAATGCGAGTGCTGCGTCCGCCGCGCGTTGCGCGTCCTCCTTGTGCCGGAGCTCGGGCAGCCCTCGCGCGATGAGGTAGGCCCGCGCGTAGCGAGCCGCGCCGCCGTTCTGGTCGTGGCCCTCGGTTGCTAGCTCGGCCTCCAGCTGCTCGACCGTGGCGCCCTCGTGCAGCCGACGGTCGAGGTAGCCGGTCCAGCTCTCGAGGGATCCGACGTTGCGCGCTACCGCGTGGAAGTCGTCGCGTGAGCCCGCGTCGTCACCCTTGCCCAATCGCGAGTAGGCGCGATCCTCGATCATGCGGCGGTACATGCGAGCGGCTCGTCGACGCTCGACGGTGCCCTTCGGCACGTCCTTCACGTACAGCTCGACGAGATCCTGCATGATGTCGTCGGCTCCGCGCTCCCACGACTTCTCCATGACGTCGACGACCACGGCGCGGCGACGCTCCGGCGTCTGTTGTGCCTCGTAAAATGCGAGCACGTGCGCCTTCGTCTCCTTCGTGGGCCACGCGTCGACGACCTCGAGCAGCACCCGCGCGAGCGACGCGGCGAAGGCGAGGTCGGAGCCCGGCTCGGCCTCGAACGTGTCGAGCGCTGCGAGCGCGTCCGCGCGGGGAAGACCCCGCAGCACGTTCCGTACCGCTGCGCGTGCGTAGGCGATGTGATCCGTCGTGCCGAGCGAGCGATGGGTCGCCAGCCTGCGATACGCGTCGACGAGTGGCGGCAGCTCGTCGAGCTCGCGATACAGCGCCTCGACCCGATCGGCGTAGAGCTCGAGCACGCCGGGTGTATCCACGACTTCGATCCTCACCGCCTCGATCTCGCTGCGCGCGAGCGCCTTGTCGCCGATGGCGTCAGCGACCTCGCTTCGCACGATGTGTCGGGCCGCATCGCCCACCGGGCTGCGAGCCTTGCCGGCGACGAGCGCCTCGAGACGCGCCTTCGAGTCGATCATGAAGTCGAGCGCGAGGCGACCCTGCTCGCGTGCCCGCAGCGCTCGACGGTGCTCGCACAGCGCTCGCAGGGAGGCGCCCATGCCCGCGGTCGCCTCGTTCTTTTCCTGGGAGATGTGCATCGAGTAAAAGTCGGCCGCCTCGAACTCGTCCATCCGCAGGTGCAGGCGCAGGAGGCTCACCATCTCGCTTCGACGCTGGTCCGGGTCCTGCTCGACCTGGAGGATCTGGGTGTGCAACAGCACGAGCTGATATTCGGACGTGGTGACGTCGGCCTCGGCTCGCAGGTGCTTCGCGTCCCAGTCCTCGGGGATCATTCCAGACAGCGGCAGGGCGTACGCATCGAGGTGGCCGCCGCGATCACAGGTCATGACGACACGGTGCTTGCTCGGCGTCGGGTACTGGCAGTTCCAGGATGCGTCGGTGAGCTGCGCCGGGCTCGCGCCGATCAGCGTGCGCGGCGCGTCGTCACGCGAGGCGTCGAACGGCACGCGGTAAAGGATCCCGTGGTCGTTGCCATCGAGAACGCCATCGTGGTTGGAGTCGCTGACGAACTGGATGAAGAACAGGATCTTGCCGTCGGCAGAGAACGCAGACTGTCCCGTGATCCCCGGGGCGTCGAGCTTGAGCACCACCGGCGGGTCGTTCAGACGATCGATGCGCTGTGCGACGAGATCGCGACCCGCGCGCGCAGCGAAACCGGGGCCGATGCGGGCCACGTAGCGCTCGATTGGCGTGTAGACGAGCCAGCGACCGTCGGGCGACACGGCCAGATTGGTCACGTTGCGGTCGAACAGCGTCCTTGCGGAGAGGCGACCGCTCATGTTGACCATCGATACGCGCATGTCGGACTGTGGATCGGGTCGGGACAGCAGTACCGCCGTGGACCCGCTCACCCACTGCGCCTGCACCGCACCGGAGCTGCCCGGGAGGCAGTGCGCGTCGCCCTTCGGCAAGGAGCGCGCGCAGAGCTGGCCGGACGCGTCGTGCCGGAACGAGATGTAGAGCAACGCCTTTCCATCCGGGGACACGCGCGGCCAGGTGACCTCGGCACCTTCGTCGAACAGCAGCTTCGCCGCGCCGGCCGTCGCTTCCTGCTGGTAGATCTCGGTGGTGGTGTTGCGGTTGCTGGCGAAGTAGAGCGTTCGCTCGTCGGGAGAGAGCGAGCCGAGGAGCTGGTCCGCCGTGCCGATGGTCAGGCGCTCCGGGCGCTGGAGCCCGTTGCGGTCGTCCTGGGCCGCGGCCGATGCCCCGAGGCCCGCGACGAAGCCGACGACGAGGAGCGCGCGCGGGCTCAGCATCCCTTGCCACCCCACTTGTCGTCGACGTGCTGGACCCACCCATCGCACACGACTCCGTGCAGGTGGGCGTCATGCCAGGCGTGGCGGAGCTCCTCGACGGATCGCTTCGGCTGTCGCTCGTGCAGCCACTGCCACAGCTGCAGGCGCGCGAGGTTGACGCGCTGGACGAGCGTCGCGATGAGATCGCGGTCCGCGGCGCCACGGCACGCCGTGGGCGTGTCCACCAGCGTTCCGTCCTTGGCCTCGCCGAGGCAGTGCTGCTTGAGCAGCAGGTCTACGCGGCCGGCATCGGTGAGCTCGCTCTGGTCGACGAAGGGCTGCTGGCGGATGCCGACCGCCTCGATCTGCTCGGGCGTGAGCGGGATCGGCCGCGGCTTCGAGGCATTGCGCTGCAGCTCGGTCTCGAGCTCGTCGAAGGAGCCGGACGCCTGCTGCTCGAGCGCGGTGGCGCGATCGACGAGCACGATCTCCGGCGGACGGATGCAGCCGGTGGACATCGACGCCAGCAGCACAATGAACGATAGGCGCATCAGTTTTCCTCTTTGCGGTCGAACAGCGGCGCGAGCACGCGCTCGACGATGGGGCCCATGGGGATGCCGCGGATCTCCTCGAGCTTGAACAGCCGCGCGAGCCCACCAAACTTGATCTTGGCGGACGCGAAGCCGCGGTTGAGGGACACGCGCACGTGGTCGGGATAGCCGATGATCAGCACCTTGCGCACGCGGTTGATGGCCGCGTCCGAGCGTAGCGGATCCACGATGTCGAGCAGGTCGAGCAGGTGGCGGCGACCGATGCGCAGCACCTCCATGCGACCATCGACGCTGCGCTGACGCACGGACACGGCGAGCGCGGCATTCCCGTCGAACGGCTCGTTGTGCGTGGAGCGCACGCCGTTCGCGCGCAGGCTCACCTCCGCCTTCGTGTCCTTGCCCGCGAGCACGATCGTACCGCGACCGCTGACGTGTCCCCCGCGCACGCCGAGCTCGATCTGGCTGATGGAGGCCGTGCGATTGTCGATGACGAGGTTGCCGGCGAGCGGCGCGATGTTTACCCACGGTGTCTCGATGCGCTTCGCCGTGAGGAAGCTTCGGCGCGTCAGCAGCGGGTGCTGGTCGGCGAAGCGAAGCTCCGAGTAGTTGTTCACCTCGACGTCGTGGATGAGCTTTGCGCCACCCGCGCCGAGC
Organism: Myxococcales bacterium; assembly: GCA_043729375.1. Taxonomy (GTDB): domain Bacteria; phylum Myxococcota_A; class Polyangia; order Palsa-1104; family Palsa-1104; genus JBDTCO01. The sequence continues at coordinate 1,999 of JAYTLP010000311.1, read as the reverse complement.
TGGATGTCGGCGGAGATGGGGATCTCGCAATCCAGGTCGACGATCCTCAGCTTCTGCTCCGGCAGCTCGAAGTCGCCGTTCTGGACGCGCACCGCGGTGGCCGTGTGAAAGCGGATCAGGTCTCCCGACTCCACGCGCACCTCCGTCTCGAGGTGACCGCGGCCGGTGAACACCTTCGGGTCCGCCCACAGCTTCCCGAGATCTTGGTCGAGCGTGCCGCGCAACGACAGGCTGCGGCGGTCCTCGCCGAGATCGACGCCGCCGGAGAGCGTGACGCGGGTCGCCGCGGCGGCATTCACCAGTGTGACCTCTGGCACCCGGATCACGCCGGCGTGGTCCATGCTCGCCCGCATGGCGAGGGAGACCTCGCCCGTCGCGTAGGACGGCGCGAACTCCTGCCGGAACGAGCGCAAGTGCATGTGGTCCTCGACCTCGAGGACGGCGGTGTCGGGGTTGCCTTCGAGCTTCATCACCAGCAGGTCGGAGAGGTCCTTGCCGTCGAAGCGGAACGGTCCGATCGCGAAGTGGACCTGCCCGACCTCGAGCGCACCCTTCAACGTGCGCAGCTCGCTACCTGCGCGGAGTGTGCCTTTCCACTTGATCTCCGGCGTGGTGACCCAGCGCGCAGCGTCGTGCCACCCGAAGCGCTTGATGGTGAAGTCCGCGTCCGCGTCACCGCGCACCCGGTGCAGCGGATCCGCCGCGAGGCGCAGGCCGCCGCCCTTCGAAAGCTCGAGCACGCCGGTGAGCGCGCCCTTGCCGTGGAGCTCGGCCTCCACGCCCTCGAGATCGAAGTCGTGCAGCGCCGGGACGAGAGGTCCCAGTGTCTCGAACTTTGCCAGCGCGAGCGCCACGTCGAAGCGCACCTGCCGGGTCTTCCGCACGAACGCGAAATCGACCTTGCCGCTGATGCCGGGAGTCGCGGCGCCCTGGCTCGAGATCGTGGCCGCGATGCTCGGCGCGTCGAGATCGGCGCGCACGTGCGTCACGAGCGTGCCATCGCCGAGCGCTTGCTCGTCATGCTGCAGGCCCACGAACCCGAGCGTGAGGTCGGCCTCGTGCAGGCGTGTGTCGCCATGCGATGCGAGCGTGACGGCGATGGTCTGCGCGGACACGGCGCCCGATCGATCACCGCGCAACGACGGGTGCGCGAGCACGAGCTTCGTGTCGTGCCGGAGGGTGGGCCCACCCGACTTGGGCCCACCCGACAGGTTGCGCACCTCGCCCTTCGACGCGATCTGGAGGCCGATGCCCGACCACGGCACCTGCACGGCCAGCTTGCCCACGAGGGCTCCAACGAGCCCCATCGAGGGCGAGCTCACCTGCGCCGTGTAGTCGAGGCTGTCCGAGCTCTTCGTCGCGTCGACCTTCGCCGTCGCCGGACCCACGGTGGCGTCGAGCGCGACCTGCGCCGTGCTCTGCAGGATCGGCTGCACGACACGGACGTTCTCGAGGTGCAAGGTCGCACGCAGTGGATCGTCGGCGAGCGTGTGCCCGGCCCGCGTGAGACGGACGCGACGCCCGTCGATGCCGAGCGTGCCCGCATAGGTGGGCGCGGTGGCAGTCAGCTCGAGGGTCTTCGCATCGAGCAGCAACTTCGCGTCCTCGAGCGCGATGGCAAGCGAGCCCTCGCGCCAGTGTAGCGACTGCACCTCCAGCTCCGTCCTGGCGTCGAGGTGGCGGTCGGCGGCCGTGCTCACGTCCACGCGCACGAGCGGGGCAACCACGTCGAGGTCGCGCTGCTCGTAGCGGAGCCCGTCGAGCGCCACGCGAGCGGCGAGCGTCCCGCCCTCGAGCACGCGCGGCACCGTGTCGAGCTCGAGGTTCTTGCCGTGCGCCTCGATGAAGCCGCCATCGACGTGTGGCAGCAGCGGCGCAAAGCGCGGTGGCACGAGCAGCATGGCGCGCTTCGCGTCGATGTGGCCGTCCACGGCGTGCAGGATGGACGGGCGCTTCGGATCGTCGAACAGCTCGAGGTTCGTCGACAGCACCGCGACTC
>JAYTLP010000310.1:0-2910 GCA_043729375.1 Myxococcales bacterium | reverse complement strand
TGGGATCTTCCATCCCGTCCTGGCCCGTCGACACCACGGTCGCGAAGACCGGCTTCTTGCCGTCCCAGAGGACGAGCGTCTGGTCTTCGATGGACACGTCGACCCACTTCTCGCCCTTCAGCGCGGCCTGCGGCCACTCCTCGGGTACGACCGCGACGCCAACGTCGCTCGAACGAACCCAGCTGCCGGACTTCGTCTCGAGGAAGCGGCCGCCCTTGCTCTTGCGCTGCACGCCGGTGAGCTGCATGAAGCCGCGCGTCGCGAGGACGTCGTCGGTCTTCTTCAGCGTGCCTTCGTCGTCGCGATACGTGTGCACGCAGGGGCGCGGCGTGCCCTTCGCGTTCGCGTTGCAGGGCCGCGCGAACGCGACCGGCAGCGTGATGCCGCCTTCCTTGAGATCGACTCCGTGGAACGGGGACGCGACCTCGGGCTTCACCTTGTCGAGCGGAATGAGCCGCATGTCGACGGTCAGCGCGAACCGACGATCGGCCCACTGCGGGCCGCTTCCGAACGCGCCGATGAAGGCGACGCCGGTGTGCCTTCGCACGCGGTTTGCGAAGATCGAGGCGGTCGGCATGTCGAAGCCCGACACGTTCGGGATCTTGCGCGTGCCCGTCTCGAGCCAGAACGGCGGCGGGTCGAGGTCGGTCTTGCCGCCGAGGAGGATGCCGTCAGAGAGCGTGTCGGACGGCGGCTGGACGGGTGCATCCGGAAGGATCTCGTGCGCGGTGTCGTTCGCGCCGAGGTGGTCGGCCTTGTTGGCCTCCTTGCCCTTGCGGTTCCACCAGCCGAGGTGGTCGCCGAGCTTGAACTCGGTGACCAGCGCCTCCTCCTTCGAGGGGAGCCGGAGATACATCGGCGCCACCGCGCGAATGAAACCGTACGAGTAGGGGAGCGGCTTCGAGGTGTCCGGTCGCACGTTCGCGGCGCGGACGATCGGTGAGTCGGTCTCGAGCGCCGCGTTCTTGCCGATGCAGACGAAGCCGCGGGGCGCGACGCCGTACCAGCCGCCGGGGCAGCCTTCGGTGCCGTACTCCTTGTCGGAGCGCGCGACGATGGCGCCGAGCCGCAGGTAGCCGATCTTCTTCGAGGTGTCGATCGGCGACGCGTAGATGTTCGTCTGCATCGCGATCGAGGCGAGCTTCGCCGTCTTGGAGAGCTCGGCGACAGGCGCCTCCGGCTCGACGGCGGCGGAGCTGACCGTGGTGATCGAAGGGTCCGTGACGTCGTGCTTGCACGCAGCCAGCGCCGCGCCGGCGAGGACGGCAGGGACGAGAAGCGCACCACGAATCCGGGTTCCCCGCTGCGTCATCGCTGCAAGGTGACCCGGGAGGACCCCGCGACACAAAAAAACTGCGCGTTTCTGGCGGTGCGCTCGCCCGCTCTGATACCGCGCCCCTTCCGGCCCCAGGGCTCAGGGAATGTCGACGTGCACCTGCGCCTTCGCGTAGGTAAAGCGCGAGGCCCGCATGTCTGCCGACCCCGAAGCCGTGGTTCCCGAATCCGAGCTGAAGCTCGGCTTCCTCGAGACCCTGAAGACCTTCCCGCGTTCCTTCTACCTGGGGTGCGGGGTCGAGATGTGGGAGCGGCTGGCGTACAACTGCGTCCGCACGGTCCTCCCGCTCTACATCGCGCAAGCGAACGAGCCGGGAGGCCTGCACTTCAGCCAGGCGCAGAAGGGCAACATCATCGCCGTCTGGGCGCTCGTGCAATCACTCGTCCCGATGGTCAGCGGCGGCTTTGCCGACCGTTTCGGCTACAAGCGGACCATCGCCACGTCGGTGACCCTGGTCTGCACGGGCTACGTCCTGATGGCCAACCTGCGGAGCTACCTCGGCTTCTTCTTCGCCTGCATGGTGCTCGCCTTCGGTACCGCCATCTTCAAGCCGGGCATCCAGGGAACGCTCGCGCAGTCGATGTCGAAGCGAAACTCCAGTGTCGGCTGGGGAGCGTTTTACTGGATCGTGAACGTCGGCGCGGTGCTTGGGCCGTTCTTCGGCAGTGCGCTCCGCACCAAGAGCTGGCCGCTCGTGTTCTACGGATCCGCGATCGTCATGTCGCTGAACTACCTGATGCTCCTCACGTACCAGGAGGTCGAATCGGGGGCCGACAAGAATAAGCCACCGCTTCGCGTCTTCATCGACACGTTCAGGAACATCCTCGACCTGCGGCTCATCACCGTGATCGTGCTCTTCAGCGGCTTCTGGATGATGCTCTACCAGCTCTGGGATCTGATGCCGAACTTCTACGCGGACTGGGTCAACTCGACCCCGTTCGTGCAGTCGAACGCGTGGCTGCCAAAGACGTGGCTCGTTGCGGACGCGCGTGGTCTGCAGCTGAAGCAGGAGATCGCGCTGAACCTCAACGCCGCGATGGTCGTCTGCTTCGTGGTCCTCATAAGCTTTCTCGTCGCTCGCCTGCGCGTCATGACGGCGATCGCGCTCGGCGTCATGATCGCGACCTTCGGGACGGTGGTTTACGGGACCTCGGCCAGTATCTACGTGCTCTTTCTCGGCATCGTCCTCTTCTCCCTCGGTGAGATGCTCACCGGCCCGAAGAAGATCGAGTTCTTCTCGCTCATCGCGCCGAAGGGAAAGAAGGCGCTGTACCTCGGCTACGTGAACATCCCGGTCGCGCTCGGCCAGGCCCTCGGCGCGAAGCTCGCGGGCTGGCAATACGGCCGCAACGGCGAGAAGGCGGTGCTCGCGATGAAGTACCTCGCAGAGAAGACCGACCACCATGCGCCCGGCGAATGGGACGGCAACGTCGATCATCTCGCGGACTTCGTCGGCGTGAAGCGCACCGACGCCTTCGCCACGCTCAGCACCACGCTCGGTCAAGACGCGAACGCGGTGACGGATCTCCTGTGGACGGCCTATCGGCCGTACCACGTCTGGTACTGGTTCTCGG
>JAYTLP010000309.1:0-7415 GCA_043729375.1 Myxococcales bacterium | reverse complement strand
GAGCGGCTCGCCGGACTGCGCCACACCGACGGCATCCTCCTCGTCTCCAACCACCGCAGCTTCTTCGACCTCTACATGCTCACGGTGCAGATGCACCGGTACACCGAGCTGCGGCAGCCCGTGCTGTGTCCGGTGCGCGCCGACTTCTTTTACCGCCGGCCGCTCGGCATGGCGGTGAACCTCGTCGTCGGCGGCGGGAGGATGTTCCCGCCGTTCTTCCGCGAGCCCGAGAAGAACGAGTTCAACAAGTGGGCGGTCGAGCACATCGCACAGGAGCTGCGTCAGGGCGAGGTGGTGGTCGGCTTCCACCCCGAGGGACGTCGCAACAAGAACGAAGATCCCTACCAGCCGCTCCCTGCGCAGCCCGGCGTCGGCAAGATCGTGATGGAGGCGTGGCCGATCATCGTGCCCGCCTTCATCAACGGGCTCACCAACGACTTCATCGGTGATCTGCGCGGCAACTTCGACGGCTCGCGCAAGGTCGTGGCGGTGTTCGGCGAGCCCGTCGACACGGCGCCTTACCGCAAGCTCGGCAACCGACTCTCGTCGCACAAGCGTATCGCCGACGACCTGCTCGGGAAGATCTACGCCCTCTCCGACGAGGAGAAGGCGTTCCGGGCAGCCTGGCGCTAGTTCTGGCTGCGCAGCAGTCCGGGCGGCAGTCCGTCCGGCGGCGGACTCAGCTGCGAAGCAGCTCGTCCTCGGGGCTGCACTCGATGACGAGCTCGCAGCCTTCGGCGCTCCAGGTCTCCCGGTTGACGGTGCCAGTGGGGGAGGTGAGGACCTCGCCCGCGTTGAGGCGCACGCCGTCGACAACGAGGGAGCCCCTCACGACGTACATGATCTCGGTGCCCTTGTTGATGTGCGCGAGGATGCGACCGTTCGGCGCGATGCGAACGATCTGCAGGCGACGGCCAGCCTCCTCGTTGATGTCGAGCACGGACAGGCCGGCTCCGACGTCGCGCCACTTGCGGTCGTCGACCGAGAACTTCTCGCGTCCGCGGGCCAGCTTTTCTGCCTTGTCACTCATGATGCGACATTTCTCCGTTCGACCTCGCTGGAACCACGCGGAGCGCCAGTCTAGCGCGCGGTACCTCAAACAAAAGCGAAATGTGCCTCACCGCGCGACGCTGACGACCTCGTCTGCCGACTGCGCGCCGGTGCCGCTCACGTCGGTGGCGCGCACGTGGAAGTGCCGGGGCTCGCTCGACGCGCCGAGGTGGATGGCAACGCCCCAGCGACCCTCTAGCGCCTCGCCGAGCGGGTCCGACGACCCACCGATACGACACATGGGGAGCTCGTGCACCGCGCCGTGCGGGTCGGTCCACACCACGGTCATTTCGACGAGCGGCTGCTGCGCGAGGACGAGCGCCTGCAGCTCCACGACGCCGTCCGGAGCGTAGGCCAGAGCGAGCGGGGCGACGACGACGGTCAGCGCGGACATACCGACCGGGTTCGCGACCAGCGTGGCCTGCGGGGTCGACGTGCGATTGCCGGCGGTGTCCTCGGCCACGGCCCACACCTGGGAGTCCGCAGGCGCTGGCGGCACGTCGAAGCTGGCCAGCTCACCGTCGAGCGTACAGGGGAGGAGGCCATCCCCGCAGGTGATGACCTCTTCCGGCATGCCCGTCTCGGCGGTGGACACGCGATGCAGCTCGATGGCCTTGAGCGCGCCGCCGGGGTCGTGGGCGCGGATCTGCACCCGAGTGCCCGTCCCCGACGGGTCCGCGACGAGCGGGAGGAGCTCGACGGTGGGCGGCACGGTATCCGAAGCTTTGTCGCCGAGCAGCTCGCGGAGCACGATGACGGAGCTCTGGCTCGGCCTGTTGCAGAGGCAGGGGCGCGCGCCACCCTCGCCGCAGGGCGCGGGTGCCTGCTGAAACGTCTTGTCGCCGCAGCCCGTGATGTACGTCATCGGGTCCTTGCAGTCGTACTCGTGGTCGAGCGTGAACGTGTGCGCGATCTCGTGCGCGCCGACCTCGCACAGCGAGCGGACGTTCTTGCCGAACAGGTCGCTGAAGACGAACACGGGCGCGCCCTCGACGACCCCGCAGCCCGTGGAGTCGATTGGCGCGATGCCGCCGGCGCCGTCGGCGAGCCCGACCTCGCGGCCGGTGCCGCCGAAGTGTGCCTCGACGTAACCGGGCGTCACGGGGCGGATGTCGGTCACGGCGACGTCGTAGCGAGCGTACTGGGCGCGGATGCAGGTCACCACTGCGGCCCAGGTGTCGTCACCCTGCTGGAAGCCGCCGAGGGTGATGTGGTCGAGATGCTGCGAGGCGAGCACGCTCGACGCACCGGCCTGCGCGTCATCGCGCCCCGCGACGAACCCGCGCGCGTAGCGGTCGAGGTAGATGATCCGCGTGCCGCCACCGCTGCGAGCCGGTGCCGAGCTCTCGATGGCGACGGGCTCGGCGAACCCATGGCTGCTCTCGCCCGCCAGCGCGTCCGTCGCAGAGAGGCACGCGAGCGCCACGTCCGGACGCTCCTTCGCGCCGTCGCACCCCGCAGCGACCACGCACGCGAGCGCGAGCACGCGCGAACCTCCCGCCCACGACCTCATACAGACGAGATCGTACGCGCGCGCAAACCCGATCGGACGTAAAAACGAGCCATGGCGCCGAAGAACTACATCACCCCACGCGGATGGCGCGCCATCATCGACGAGCTCGAGCAGCTCGTCCTCGTCGAGCGACCAAAGGTCGTGCGCGAGGTGTCGACCGCCGCGGCCGAGGGCGACCGCAGCGAGAACGCCGCGTACATCTACGGCAAGCGGCGGCTCCGCGAGATCGACGGACGCACGGGCTTTCTGCAGCGCCGGCTGAAGATCATCGAGGTTGTCGACGGGCGCAAGCAGTCGCGTGCGAAGGTGTATTTCGGGGCGCTCGTCGACACGGTGGTGGAGTCGGGGTCCGGCGAAGGCGAGGCCATCCGCTACCACGTCGTCGGTGTCGACGAGGTCGACGCGAAGGTGGGCCGCGTCTCGTGGGAATCGCCCGTGGGCAACGCCCTGCTCGGGAAGAAGGTGGGCGACACGGTGAAGGTCACGTGGCACGCCGGTGAGCGAGAGCTCGCCATCGAGGCCATCGACTACCTCGACGACCCTCCGCCCGGCGAGCAAGCGGAGGTGGCCGGCAGAAAGCTAGCCGAGACGGCGGCTGTAGCGGAGGAAGCAGGCGACGCCGAGCAGAAGCAAGACGCTCCCGAGCGAGCCCGCCGCTCCGGCCGGCGCGCTCCCCGCAGCCGAGGCTGAGCAGCCGCCACTCTTCTTGCCCGGCAAGACGCAGTACGGCGCGCCGCTCACGGTCTGACAGTGCATGCTGGGAGGGCAGCTCGACGCGTCGTCGAGGTTGCAGGACTGCGTGCAGTACTGTTCCTTGCCACCCTCCGTACAGATGCCGGACATGCACTCGCTCGCGGCCGAGCACATGCCGCCGAGCTGCGTCCCCGTGTCGGTGGTGCCCGTCGACGTGTCGCCCGCGTCGGTGCCACTCGTCGACGTGATGCCGCCGTCTTTGGTGCTGGTCGTCTGCGTGGGCGGAGGATTGCCCTCCGCCGCGGCGATGTGCGGCGCGATGAAGGAGTCGTAGTAGGCGCCCACGTCGGTGTCCGCGCCGCCCTGCGCGCAGGTCTTGTCGCCGAAGGAGGTGACCCCGACGATGGTAGAGACGCCGTTGACGGCCATGAATGCGGGGCCACCCGAGTCGCCCTCGCACGTGTTGTGCTGCGAGTCGCCGAAGTAGACGAGGTTGGAGTCGACGTCCGTCACTTGGGTGCCGACGGTCCGGCGCGTGCCCGCCGTGGTGCCCTGCGTGTCCGTGCCCGACGAGATGCCGAAGCCGACGAGCCGCAGCGACTTGCCGATGTCGTTCACCGTGAGCTTCGTCTGGTGGACTGGAAGCAGGTCGCGCGGGATGACGGTGGTCGTGGTGACCTCGCCGATGTCGTGTCCGCTGCCGAGGCTGTTGACGTCGAACTGAGGATCGAAGGCGGTGCTCGCGACATCGAGCCAGTTGTTCTTGTCGTTCGCCTGGGTCTGGTCGTTGATGTCGGAGCCGAGAAAGATCCCGAACTGCGCGGTGGTCGTCTTCAGCACGGCCGGGTCCACGCAGTGAGCTGCAGTGAGGACCATGTGCGGCGAGACGACCTCGCCGGAGCAGATGGCGCCTTGCTGGCTGCTGGTCTGTGCGTAGACGAGGACCACGCTCGGATCGTTCGCGTCCGTGGTTCCGCCGATGATCGCGCTCCGCTCCGACCCGGGTGCAGACGGCAGTGTGCAACCAGCGAGCAGGAGGAGGGGTAGCAAGACCTTGCCGTTCATGGATTCTCCATCGGTTGGCGGTACGAGGGTTCCAGTCGCATACTCTCCATGCACGCAGCAGGCCGAGTAGCCGGCCGCTCCATCGGTCGATCGGGTCGCATGCGAGTCACCTGCAATCTTCGTCGCGGGCGGGCGCGCATCTCCGCGCCGTGGCGTCTCGCCCCGCCCCATGGGCTGCAGTGGCCACGCGGCCTTCCGCCCCGTCGATTGCGGTTGCCGCGGCTTGCAGCGACGGCGTGATCGGCCGCCAGTATTCGTACGTCGGTAGATGTCTTGCTGTGTCGGTGTACCGCGCTATTCCTCAGATTCGGTTGGCGGCGAGGAACGCGGCACTGAGCGCGTCGGCGAAGGCGTCATCGAGCGGGAGGTGCCGCATGAGCAGGCGGTACCACATCGGTCCGTAGAGCTCGTCGATGGCGAGCTGGAGGTCCATCTCCGGCTGGAGGATGCCCTCGGCGATACCGCGGCGGAGCAGGACCTCGACGGCCTTGCGCCGGATGAAGATGTAGCGCTCCCGGAACTCCTTCGCCAGCGCGTCGTCGTGCTGCGCGGCGACGATGAGGCCGGCGAGCGTGGTGCCGCGCTTGCGTTGCGAGAGCACGCGGCAGCTCCTGCGCACGAGCTCGTGCACGTCCGATGAGAAGTCGCTCGTGACGGGTGCCGCGACATGCGCGTCCATGAGGTCCGCGTAAGCCTCCATCGCCAGCTGGTGCTTGCCGCTCCACCAGCGATAGATGGTCTGCTTGCTGACGCTGGCGCGGGCGGCGATGGCCTCCACGCTGATGGCGCTGTAAGGCAGCTCCTCGAGCAGCTCGACAGTCGCTTCCCGGACGGCGATGCGACAGCGCTCGGACCGAGGGCGTCCACGGGGGCGGCTCTCACCGGGCTGGGCGGGTATCTTCTCGGACACGGTCGACATCTGCTCTCAAAGTAAACGCGCCGTCTCGTTTTTCAACTGTCTTCGTCACGTCCGCGCGCACTTCGTCGCCACGCCAGGCCGAGCTCGACGAGCACCAGCAGCAGCGCTCCCATCGCAAAGACGCAGACGCTCGTGAGCAGCCAGCCCTGGAACACGAGCTGCGGCACCCCGGAGCGGATGAGCTTCGGCACGAACTGCCCCGTGACGAGCTCCCAGCCTGCCGTCTCGGTCGCGGTCCCGACGAACGCGAGCGGCACGAGCGTCACCCACGCATAGCGAGCCTTCCCGGTGTTGACGAGCATGCCGGTGGCCGCACACAGCGCGATGCATGCGAGGAGCTGGTTCGAGATGCCGAGGAGCGGCCACAGCATCGCGATCTGGCCAGTCCACACGAGGTAGCCCCACCCTCCGCAGACGAGCGCCGTCGAGACGAGCGAGCCGGGCAGCCAGTCCGTGCGGCCGAGGCGCGGGCTCATGTACCCGAGCTGCTCCTGGACGAGGAAGCGCGCGACACGCGTGCCTGCGTCGACCGTCGTGAGGATGAACAGCGCCTCGAACATGATCGCGAAGTGGTACCAGTACGCGACGAGGTGGCGGAGGCCCGGCAGCCCCGTGAAGATCTGCGTCATGCCGACGGCGAGCGAGACGGCCCCGCCCGCGCGGCCGGTGAGCCGCTCGCCGATCTGCGCCGCCAGGTCGGGCAGGTGCTCCATGCTGAGGCCGAGCTGCGCAAACTTGTCGGGCGCCGTGTTGATCGCGAAGTAGTCGCCAGGGGCCAGCGACGCGGCTGCGACGAGCGCCACGATGCCGACGACGGCCTCGACGAGCATCGCACCGTAGGCGATGGGCCGCGCGTCGGACTCCCTGTCGAGGAGCTTGCTCGTGGTGCCGGACGCGACGAGCCCGTGGAAGCCCGAGATCGCGCCGCACGCGATGGTGATGAAGATGAACGGCCACAGGCTCCCGGGCACCACCGGGCCGCCGTGGACGAAGCGCGAGACGGCGGGCACGCGCAGCTCGGGGTTCACGATCAACACCCCGAGGATGAGGCCGCCGATCGTACCGACCTTCATGTAAGACGACAGGTAGTCGCGCGGCGTCAGCAGCAGCCACACCGGCAGCACGCTCGCGAGGAAGCCGTACAGCACGATGACGATCGTCAGCTTGTGCTCGGACAGCAGGAACGCGGGACCGACCGACGAGCCGGCGATCACCTTGCCGCCGACGACCGCCCCGAGGAGCGCGACGACGCCGAAGATCGTGGGGCCCGTGACGCGGTGCTTCCCTGCCCGCATGAGCACCCCCATCACGAGCGCGATGGGGATGGTTGCGCCGATGGTGAACGTGCCCCAGGCGCTCTCGGCGAGGGCGCTCACCACCACCTTTGCCATCACGGCGATGGCGAGCACGAGGATGAAGAGCACCGCGAACATGGCCACTGCACCAGCGCGACGGCTCAGCTCGGCGCGCGCGAGGTGGGCGAGCGACTTGCCGTCGTGGCGGATGGAGCCGACGAGGACCACGAAGTCGTGCACCGCGCCGCCGAGGACCACGCCCACGAGGATCCACAGATAGCCGGGTAGCCAGCCGAACTGCACGGCGAGCGTGGGGCCGACGAGCGGCCCGGCTCCCGTGATCGCCGCGAAGTGGTGGCCGAAGACGACCCAGCGGTTCGTGGGCTGAAAGTTCTGGCCGTCTTCGAGGCGGTGCGCCGGCGTGATGCGCGCGTCGTCGAGGACGAGGACCTTCGAGGCAATGAACGCGGCGTAGTAGCGATAGGCGATCGCGAAGACGCACAGAGCCGCGACGAGCAGGGTGCGAGCGTGCATGGCGCTACTGCGCGACCCGGCCGCGGTCCACGCTGTATGCAGCGCCGCGGATCTGCTGCGTGGCGTCCGAGCACTGGAACACGGCGAGCGCGCCGAGCTGCTCCGGTGTCACGAACTCGAGCGAGGACTGCTTTTCGGCGGGGAGGTCGTGCTTCGCCTGCTCGAACGTCTTGCCGTTGCTGGCGGCGCGCGCCTCGATCTGCTGCTGCACGAGCGGGGTGAGCACCCACCCCGGACAGATGGCGTTGACCGTGACGCCGGTCCGGGCCGTCTCGAGCCCGGCGACCTCGGTGAGCCCGAGCAGCCAGTGCTCTGCCGCGACGTACGCCGTCTTGTTCGCGCTGGC
>JAYTLP010000308.1:0-3250 GCA_043729375.1 Myxococcales bacterium | reverse complement strand
CCTTGATGATCCCCTGCAGCAGCGCGACGTCGCCGTTGATGCGCACTGGGAGGTACAGGTCGGCGAGCTGCGTGCTGCGGCCCGTGAGCACCTGCAATGCGTGCTGCGGATGCTGGAACGCCATCAGCCCCGTCTCGGGGAGCGGATTGGCGGCGATGATCTTTCCGCCGTTCTTCTTGGTGAGCTGCAGCGCGGTCAGCATGCGCGGGTGGCAGGTACCCGGGTTGTGCCCCAGATCGAAGATCACTCCTGCCTCGTGCACGTCCTCCAGCGTCACCGTCCCCTTGCCGATCCCGATCGAGTCGCTGAGCGCCGAGCCACTCGACTCGTGGCACATGTTGGAGCAGTCGGGCAGGTTGTTCGTCCCGAACTGGCGCACGAACAGCTGGTAGAGAAACGCCGTCTCGTTCGCCGTGCGACCGCTCGTGTAGAACGCCGCCTCGTCGGGCGACGCGAGTGCGTTGAGCTTGCATGCGATCAGCTTGAAGGCGACATCCCATGAGATCGCCTCGTAGTGCGTCGCGTCCTTGCGCAGCACCATCGGCTCGGTGATCCGCCCCTGCTCGGAGAGCCAGAAATCGGAGCGCTCGGAGAGCTCGCGCACACTGTGCTGGCGGAAGAAGTCGCGGTGGATGTGCTTGCGCGTATTCTCCTCGCTCGATGCCTTCGCGCCGTTCTCGCAGAACTCGGCCGTGCTCCGATCACCGGCCTCGGGGTCGGGCCAGGCGCATCCCGGACAGTCGAAGCCATCCGTCTGGTTGAGCTGCAGCAGCATCCGGGCGCCCTTCACCGGGCCCATGTTCTTGTAGGCATACTTCATCGACTGCACGACGGCGGGGATGCCAGCGGCGTACTTGCCGCGCTTCCCCAGCTTGAGCCCGGTGAGCTCCTCGGGCGGGACGGCCAGCACGCCACCCCCATGCTCCGCCTCGTCGCGTCGCGTGGCGGGCGCTTCTCCCTTCTCGGCCATCATCTCCCCGGCGATGCGATGCTCGCTCGAGAGGTCGACCTTTGCGGTCTCCCAGGAGTTCGCTTGCGCGGTGGAGTGCTCGCCGTAGATGGCGCCGTGCTGCTGGTCGCGGTCTCCGCGCGCGTCGGGGTTCGCGACGAGCTCGCGCTCCGCGTCAGTCGCACCGGACTCGGGGCCGTGCGGATCTTTCGGATCCTGAGGGCGATCGATCATGAGAGGGACTCCATCCGCCGTGAGAAAGTGGGCGGCCACGGAGCTCGTCCGCACCGCCCACCCAGCTTGTCCCGCAAGCCATGCTCCAGCGCTGCCGCGGACGTCGCGACGTCCGCAGTAACCGCGCAACTCTGGAGGTCGCTACGGGCGCAGCGAGCGCGTCACCCCCATCTGCGCCGCGCTGAACGCCCATTCGTCCGCCAGCTCGGCGATCCGCTTGTCGGTCGGGCGGTAGCCGTGGCTTCCCTGCGTCTCCACGCGGATCAGCACGGGCTTCGTACAGCTGGGAGCCGCTGCCTGCGCCGTCTGCATTGCCGCGGTGAACTTGAACGAGTGGCTCGGCACCACACGGTCGTCGTGGTCGGCCGTCGTGACGAGCATCGCGGGATAGCACGTGCCCGCCTTCACGTTGTGCAGCGGCGAGTATGCGCGCAGGTAGGCGAAGTCGGCCGGGTTGTCCGCCGAGCCGTACTCGGTGGCCCACGCGCCGCCGCCGGTGAACTTGTGGTACCGCAGCATGTCCATCACCCCGACTGCGGGCAGCGCGACCGCGAACAGGTCCGGACGCTGCTCCATGACCGCACCCACGAGCAGTCCGCCGTTGGAGCCTCCCATGATGCCGAGCTTCGCGGGCGACGTGTACTTGTGCCCAACGAGATACTCCGCCGCCCCGATGAAATCGTCGAAGACGTTCTGCTTCTTCTCCTTCATTCCCGCCTCGTGCCACGCCTCGCCGTACTCGCTGCCGCCGCGCAGGTTGGCCGTGGCCCACACGCCGCCGAGCTCCAGCCACGCCGGCACGTCCGGACGGAAGTTGGGTGTCGTCGCGATGTCGAAGCCGCCGTACGCGTAGAGCATCGTCGGGTTGGTGCCGTCCAGCGGCATCCCCTTCCGGTGCGTGATGAACATCGGGACCCTGGTTCCGTCCTTCGACGGGTAGAACACGCGCTCGGTGACGTAGCGCGTCGGGTCGAAGGTGAGCTTCGCCGGCTCGAACGGAATGCTCCGCTTGCTCGCGGCGTCATACCGGTAGACGGTGCCCGGGCTCAGCGGTGAGTCGAAGCTGTAGAACAGCTCGGGGCGATCGAACCGGCCGCTCACGCCACCGATGCTGCCGAGCCCAGGGAGCGTCACGCTCTCCTGCGCCTGGCCGGCCAGCGAGTAGAAGTGCAGCGCGCCGGCCACGTCCTCCAGCGTGTTGCCGACCAGGCGGCCGCCGATGAGCTCCGCGCTCTCGATCACGCTCGCGCCTTCCGCGACCACCGTGCGCCAGCCCGCTGGCTCCGGGTGCGCGAGCGACGCGGCAACGACGCGCCGCTTCGGGGCGCCGTTGTCGGTCAGGAGGTATGCGGTGCCGTTGACCACGCCGAGCAGATCGTACGACGCGTCGTGGCCGGTGAAGATGGCGCGAACCGGCGCGCTCAGGTTGGGCGACGTCGGCTCGCCCAGGTCGGCGAGGAAGAGCTCGTTCTTGGCGCTCGTCCCCTTGTTCGTCGTCACGGCGAGATAGCGTCCCGTCTCGTCGAGCGCGGCGGAGATGAACAGCGTCGGTTCGGCCGCACGCTCGTAGACCAGGCGATCGGCCGACTGCGGCGTGCCGAGCACGTGGTAGTAGATCTTCTTGTCGTGCACCGCGCCGCGGAGCGCCTCACCGGCCGACGGCTCCGGGTAGCGGCCGTAGAAGAAGCCGCGCCCGTCGTGCGTCCACGAGAGGCCGGAGAACTTGACCCAGCGGATCGTGTCGGCCGTCGAGCGACCGGTGCGCAGGTCGCGCACGAGGTAGGTGGACCAGTCGGAGCCGCCTTCGGACTGGCCATAGGCGACATAGCGGCCGTCGTTGGACGGCACGAAGCCCGAGAGGGCGATCGTACCGTCGGGGGAGAGCGTGTTGGGGTCGAGCACGACCTGCTCGGCACCGTCGAGCGAGGCGCGCGAATAGCGCACCGCCTGGCGCTGGAGCCCCGCGTTGCGCGAGTAGAACCACCGGCCGCCGACCCAGCGTGGCGCGCTCGTCTTCGGGTAGTTCCACAGCTCCGTGATCCGCGCCTTGAGCGCGTCGCGCATCGG
>JAYTLP010000307.1:0-1767 GCA_043729375.1 Myxococcales bacterium | reverse complement strand
CTGAACGATTTTGCGAGTCGTTTCGATCGGTACTTGCCCCGATTCCGCGAGCGCCTCGTATCGTTCGAGGGCTTTGGCAGTCTGCCCGTCGAGTTCGTAAAGTTCAGCATCGACGATTTTTGCTGGAATCCAGAACGGTCGCGAGGTCATGGCCACGGAGATGAATCTTCGTGCGGCTGGAATTACAGTACGGTCGCCTTTTCGAGCTTTGGCAAGCAAAAGATCCGCTTCCGCATACGCGGACAACGCGCCGCCATTTCCTTCGATTCGTGTGAGTTCCGCAATCACATTCCGGCAGGTCGGCATATCTTCGCGTTTGGCGGCCAGTTCGAACAACCGAAATCGGGTCTCCGTATCGTTCGGTCGAAGGTCCGCTAGCTGACGGCATACACGCTCGGTCGATAGCGAATCACCGACCTGAAGATACCGATCGCGTAAACCCGCAAGTAATCGTTCGCGTTCGGGAACGGCGAGTTTTGCCAACTCTTCAGTCTCGGTTTTCAGCAAGCGTGCGGGCAGATCGGCACCGGTTACACTTTGCTGATGGCGGATGCGTGCTATCGACCAACCGGCGCGCGGGCCAATCACACGTTCGGCATCCGCGATCGTCGCCAATAACCGTACTGCGTCTCCATTTTGGGCGGCCATGTCGATCAAATAGACCCATGGGGCCATTTGCTTCGGATCTTTGGTGCGGATTTCATCGACGAGCTTTCGCGCTTCCTCTTTTTTCTCTTGTGCGGAAAGCAGTTCGAGCCGCAAGACGCTCGTATCGAGCTTTGCGTTTTGCGAAAGATTCGTCAGCAGCTCCTCCGCAGGTTTCCAGTTTCGTTCCGGCTCAGGCAGGCGAAGATTTTTCCGAATCGCTATCCGTAGAAGCTCGGTCTGCGCATCGGTATCGCTCGTAGGTAACCTGCGATATTGCCGCTGGGCTTCGTCGATTTGGCCGAGTGTCATCAGGGTAGTAGCAAGCACTTTTCGAGCGGGAAGCCAGCCATCTTCGATCTGGAGAGCTGCCCGGCACGCATTGGCCTGCTGATCGGGATTCCCGAGACGTCCGAAGCATTCGGCCTGCATGAGGTACGTCATTCGCACGACCAGTGACGGTGGCGTCTGTGTAGATTGAATCACTCGATCGAGACGAACGCGGGCCGCATACCAATCGGCTTTCTGGAAGCGTATTCGACCTTGTAGATAGTCCCCGATCCAACTGCTGCCCTTGTCGCCGAGTTGCGATATCAGCGTTTCGGATTGTTCGGTTTGCCCGAGGTCGATCATGAGATTGACGAGTTGCCAGAGATCTTCCATCCGTTTGGGCGGTTTGCTGGTCAATGGTTGAATCAGTATCAACGCACGTTCGCGGTTCCCTTCGAGTAACGCCAATTGGACTGCCTTAAGCGAGAACCGATAATCGTCGGGGTACTGCTGTAAGCCAATGTCCACATTTCGTTGTGCCAGATCGCGTCGATTGCGATCCATAGCTACGTCGATCATCAATAAAAGGACTTCATTATTTTTGGCCCAAGGCTCGTCGGCGGTGGGTGTAAGAACAGTTGAGGCTTTGTCGAGGGCACCCCATCGCATGAAATACTGCCCAGCCGCTATGCGAACCTCAGCGGCATCGCCGCTTCGTTTGACGAGTCGGGAAATCTCAGCGTCTGCCAAGTCTGGTTTCCCGTGTTGTGTGCGTAGGAAGGTCGCGTATTGCACCGACAACCGCGCGTGCGTCGGAGCCGCATCCACCGCTTTTAGAAACCACTGGTCAGC